>CAYMFP010000083.1:0-10826 GCA_964389385.1 uncultured Phycisphaeraceae bacterium
GCTCCCACCCCCCCCACTCTCGCCCGCCCCGACGGGGGCGTTCGTCCGCTCGGCGGCCGCGGCGGCGCGCTCCGCCTCGTCCTGGGCGAGCAGGCGGAGGACGTAGTCGCGGACGGGGTCGATGCGGCGCTTGCCCCGCGCGCCGCCGCCCTCGTCGGGCTCGAAGTGGTCGTTGAGCCCGGCCCGGGTCTCGCGTTTGTGGCTGATGCGCTTGCGCGTCTGCTCCTCGCGGCGCAGCGCGGCCGCGCGGCGGTAGAGCGCGTCGCGCTCGTCCTTGCCGAGTTCGGCAAGGCGCTGCTCGAGCAGCTTGCGCTGGTGGTTGTTCATCTCCGAACGCTACGCGGGGGGACACGCGAAGAACCGCCGGCCCCGGTATTCCGAAGACGGCGCGTGCGGGAGCCGCATCCGAGGTGCATGGAACTGCTCGAGGCCGCCGGCGCATCCCCGAGCACGGCTGGGAGACGCCCCGCAGGACCTCATGCGCCCGGAGGACGCGGGCGGCTGGCTGGAACGGCCGAACGAGCTGCTCGACGGGCTCAAGCCGGTGGAGGCGATCGAGCGGGGCGAGATCGACCGGGTGTGGGCGATCATCTACGACGTGAAGTCGGGGATGCCGACCTGAGGCGCTGACCGGGCCGCCCGCGGGGGTGATGAGGCCGCCGGATCCGCGGCCCGGAGTCCGTCGTACACTCGTTTCGACGGAAGGAGCCCGCGATGGCTCGATCATCTCGTCGCTTTCCGGCCCCGGCCATGGCGGCCGCCTTGGGCGCGGCCGTGCTCGGGCTGGGCGGGTGCGCCTCGACCGGCGTCTTCTCCGGCTCGTCGCACGCCCACGGGCACCACGGCGGGGGGCACCGCTCCGTCACCATCGTCCAGACGGGCGGCGCGTTCGGCTCGCTGCACTCCGGGCACGGGCGCACGCACCACCGGAGCCACGCGCGCCGGGGGTGGGGGTGGGGGCAGTCGGGCCCGGACTGCGGGCCCGGTTGGAGCGGGCGGGGCGGGACGCACGTGGGCGTCGGGTGGAGCTTCGGGTCGGAGGGAAAACCTCACCACGGCGGACGCCACGGCCGGGGATACGACCGCGGCGGGTTCGGGGGGCACAAGGGGCACGGCGGGCGCCACGGCCGTTACTGAACGCGTGACGCGCGAGCGCGCAGGAACTGGCGCTCGCGGCTCTTGCGCGGGGTGGGGTGAGGTGGGGTGAGGTGGGGCGGGGTCAGTCCGGGAGCTTGTCCAGCTCGGCCTCGACGGCCCGCACGATGCGGCCGACGGTGCCGGCGCCGAAGTCGAACTCCAGCCCCGCGGCCGCGAAGAGTTCCGGCAGCGGCTTGCTGCCGCCGAGGCTCATCGCCCGCTTGTAGGCCGCGACGGCCGCCTGCTCGCCCTCCTCCAGGCTCTTGAGCCAGAGGCCGAGGGCGCCGAGCTGGGCGATGCCGTACTCGATGTAGTAGAACGGCGCTCCGAAGAGGTGCCCCTGGCGCTGCCAGACGGTGCGGCGGTAGGGCTCGAGGCCCTCCCACGAGACGCGGTGCCCGGCGTCGCCGAAGCGTTCGCCGAGGCGGAGCCACTCGGCCGTGCGCTCCTCGCGGGTGTGGCCCGGGTTCGAGTAGACCCAGTGCTGGAAGGCGTCGATCGTGGCGATCCAGGCGAGGAGGACGACGGAGCCCTCGAGCTGCCGGCGGCGGGCGCGGGCGAGGTCCTCCGCGTCCGGGTAGTAGGCGTCCCAGTACGGCATGGTGAGCAGCTCCATCGACATGCTCGCGACCTCGGCGAACTCGATGGGGGCGTGGCGGTAGTGCAGCAGCGGCTCGTCGACGCAGAGCATGGAGTGGAAGGCGTGCCCGGCCTCGTGGACCATGGTCTCGACGTCGCGGTGCAGCCCGGCGGCGTTCATGAAGATGAACGGGCGGCGGGAGCGGTCCTGCATGTACTGGTACCCGCCCGGGGCCTTGCCGCGGCGGGAGTCGAGGTCGAGCAGGGCGCCGGCGGCGATGCCCTTGTCGTTCGAGCCGTCGCCCATGCCGGCGAACATCTCGCCGAGCCCGCCGGGGGAGGGGTCCAGGCGGTCGAAGACCCGGCGGGTCTTGGAGACCAGGTCGACGCCGTTCTCGAACGGGCGCAGCGGCGGCCGGCCCTTCGGGTCGACGGCGACGTCCCACGGGCGCAGCTCGTCCACGCCGAGCAGGGCGCGGCGGCGCTCGTCCAGCCGGGCGGCGAAGGGCATGACCTCGCGCTCCACCGCGTCGTGGAAGGCGGCGCAGTGCGCGGGGGTGTAGTCGAACCGCTTCTTGGCCTTGAACGCGTACCCGACGTAGTTCTCGAAGCCGGCGTTGCGCGCCAGGCGCGTGCGTTTCTCGACCATGCGATCGTAGATCTCGTCGATCGCGTCGCGGTCGCGGAGGCGCCGCTCGGCGACGGCCCGCCAGGCGCCCTCGCGGACGGCGCGGTCCGTGCTCTCCTGGTAGCGGGCCATCTGCGGGAGGGTCTGCTCGCGCCCGTCGAACTCGACCGTCATCGCCCCGGTGAGCTTCTGCTGCTTCTGGGCCAGCTCGCTGAGCTCGGTCTGGATCGGGACGTTCTCGTCGCGGAACAGCTCGACCTCGCTGCGGGTGTCGCGCCCGAGGACGAGGTAACGCTCGGGGTCGAGGCCGAAGGTGTCCTCGAGCTCGACCTGGCGGCGGTCGAGCCGGAAGCCGGCGGGCTTGAGCTTCGGCTCGACCTCGCGGACGAAGGCGAGGTACTTCTGCTCGAGCGCCTCGTCCTCGGTGTTGCAGGTCATGTCGATGTAGAGGCGGGCGCCGGCCTCGGAGCAGGCGGCCTCCAGCTCGCTGCGGTCCAGCAGCCAGCGCTCGAACTCCTCCCGGGAGGAGACCTGGCGGGTGGCGAGTTCCTCGAAGAGCGGCTCGACGTTCGGCCAGCGGGAGGCGTCGATATCGGCGGGGACGAAGTCCGTCAGGGCTGCGGGCATGCTGAACTCCGGAGGTCGGCCCCGTGCGCGGGGCCGCCGGTGGGACGAGGGTGGGCCGAGCAAAGAGGAGGCATCCTACCCGGCGGGAGGCGGGCCGGCGGGCAACGAAAACGGCCCGGCGCCCCCGTGGAGCGCCGGGCCGGTCGTTCTCGAGGATCGGTTCCGGGCCGTCAGCGGCGGGCCGGGCCGCCGCCCCCGCCCCCGCCGCCCCCCCCGCCGCCGCCGGGGTTGCCGCGGAGCAGGTCGCGGAGCATCTGCTCCTGCTCCTGGAGCCATTCGTCGAAGTCGCGGTCGTTCAGGCCGGTGATCAGGATCACGAAGTTCGGGTTGCGCCGCATCATGCGTTCGATGTTCTCGAGGTGCTGGCGGGCCCGGGCGACGAACTTGCCCCGCTCCTCGACCGGCGTGCTCTGGGCGAGGGCGACGGCGCTGAAGTAGTTGACGATGTAGGTCTGCGTCAGGTTCTCGTCCCGGGTGACGTCCGCCCGGTACCGCCGCATGAGTTCCTCCGCCCGGGAGATCGGGAACAGCTCGCGGGCCTCCTTCCGCCCGACCCACTCGATCTCGGGGATCCGCATGAGCTGCTGGAGTTCGCGGAGGTTGCGGGCGGTGCCGCTGGAGAAGCCGAAGCGCTCGGCGTCCTGCGAGTTGAACGTGAGGATCTTGCCCGCCGGGTTCACGAGGATGTCGCCGTCGGTGCTCTCGTACCACTTGACCTCGCCGCTCTCCTCGATCGTGGCGCTGAGGGGCACCTCGATCTGCATCGCGCGCATGATCCGGTAGTCGTGCCCCCCGCGGGCGGAGATCCGCTCCATCAGGGCGAGCACCTCGGCGAGCCCGCGGCCCTCGACGTTCTGCAACGCCCCGTACCAGCCGGTGCAGGCGCCGTAGTTGCCCTCCGGCATGAAGTAGATCTCCTCGAGGGCGTGCGAGGTCATCGCGGCCGCGGAGATCGCCGACTCGATCCAGGCGACCGTCCGGAACCGGGGCTTCAGCTCGTTCTCGATGATGTCGCTGAGCTTCTCGATCTCGAGCAGCAGCCCGCCGCCCGAGTTGATCTTGAGGACGAGCACGCCCGAGCCGTCGGCGCCGATCTCCTGCTCGAGGACCGGGATGATGTCCCGGAGCGCCTTCGCCGTCATCTGGATCCCGACGGTGCCCTCGAGCGTCACCACCGTGCCGCGGACGGTGCCGCGGTTCACCGTGATGTCCGCCGGGGCCCGGCGAACGTCGTCCCGCGGGTCCTGGTACCCGGGGCTGCCGGGGAGCTGGTCGGCCGGCACCTCCTCGGCGTCGCGCTGGACCGACTCGACCCGGTCGGGGCTGATGACCTCGACCTTCTCGATGCCCCCGATCAGACGCTTGAGCCAGATCCACCCGTCGTGCTCGTTCTGGATCTCGCCGCGCAGCTCCGTGCCGTCCTTCAGGACGACGACGTCCTCCGCGTGGGCCGCCGGGGCCAGCAGCCCGGCGAACGCGACCGCGAGCGCCGCCGCCCACGCCCGCACGCCCTTCGTCCACTGCAGCATGTTCCGCTCCCGAGAACGCGGTGGCGCCTCCGCCCCCGCATGGGGTCCAATTCGGGGCCGCCCTCGCGGGCCGGCCCGCGATCGCCGCCGGCCGGGCCGGCGTCCGTCGCAATGCCCCGGGCCGGCGGGCGGCCGGCCCCGGGCGGTCAGAGCTGCATCTGCATGAGGCGGATCTGCTCCTCCATCCGCGCGATCCAGGCCTCGAGGTTCGCCGCGTAGGGCAGGGCCTCGTGGTAGCGGCGGAGGATCCGCTCGAGCTCGCGGAGCTTGCCCCGCCGCAGGCCGAGCGCCCGCCGGATCTCGCGGGCGTCGCCCTGCAGCGCGATCTCCTGGAACTCCCGCATCAGCCGCGGGATGTCCTTGCTCGACTGCCGGACGCCGTCGGCCCAGCGGGTCAGGATGCGGTCGGCCGGGCCCTCGATCACCTCGGCGTCCCGGAGCCCGAGCTCGAAGAGCAGGTCGTCGAGCGTCCGCACGGTCCCGCGGGAGACGCCGAGGTTCCGGGCCGTGTCGGCCTTGAGCGTCAGGACGTCGTTGCTCTCGCCGCGGACGCGGGCGTCAAGGCTGTCCGGGTTCTCGAAGCCGTTGTCCGTGAGCGTGAACTCGCCCGGGTTCTTCGCGACGCGCTCGTGGTACACCGGGCGCCCGCCGTCCAGGCTGTAGCTGAGCTCGTACTCCATCATCGCCATGGCGCGGATCAGCTTCGGCTCGTACCCGCCGCTGATCGCCATGCCCTCGGCGTGCCCGAGGCGCAGCGAGATCTGCTTCTCGATCGCCCGCCGGTCGCCCTGCGTGAACTGCGTGCTCAGGCTGCCGATGCCGCCCATCCGCCCGTCCGGGTGGAAGTAGATCTCCGGGAACAGGAACGGAACGAACGCCCCGCCGCCCATCGCCTGCTTCACCCACGCCACGCGCCGCGGCTGCTTCTCCCAGGTCAGCTCGACCTCGCGCGTCAGGATCGGGTCGAACTCCTCGACCGCGAAGAGCTGGTCGAACGCGTGGACCTGGTCCTCCGGGAACTCCTCGCCGAAGTAGTCCTCCCACGTGTTGTCGAGGACGAACACGAGCACGTCCGGGTTCCGGCGCCTGGCGTCGGTCATCACCTCGCGCAGCGGCGTCGCCGTGACCTCCTGCCCGATCCACCCCTTCAGGTTCACCACGTAGACGACCGGCTTCTCCCCGGACTCCGCCTGCCGCGGGCGGAAGGCCGGCTCGGTCTTCGGCGTCTGCGGCGCGGGCTCGGCCTCGGCCCCCTCGCCGGAGGCGTTCACGCCCCGCTTGATCGCCAGGATCCGCGACTTGTCGTACGTCAGCTCCACCTTCGAAACCGCGCTGTGGAGCTTGAAGCGGATCTGCGTCTCGGTCTCTTCCAGGATCTTCCCGTTGAGCACCCGCCCGTCGCGCATGACGAGCTGGTCCGGGGCGTCGTCCGCCGCCGCGACGCTCGCCGCCGCCGGAAGCGTCACCCCCGCGATCGGGGCCAGCAGGCCCCCCGCCGCCAGCACGCCGGCGAGCGCGGCCCCGGCCGCCCGACGCCGCCCGAGCCCCGACGCCCCCGCGACCCAGTTCCTGAGGTTCTTGAGCATGTCGTCTTCCCGTTCACGCCCCCCGGCCTGGACCGGGCGGCGAGCCTGATGACCCTTCCGTGCCTGCCGGTGACCCGCCCCGGCTCCCACCCGGGCTTGCACCACTCTCCTGGACGCCCACCTCCGACGCAAGTTCCAGCGCCAGACGCTCCGCCCCCGACTTCTCGGAGATCACCCCCTCCAATTGGGCATCGTAGACCCGGTCCAGCACCGGTCCGAAGACCGGGCCCGGGCGCAGACCGAGCCGGATCAGGTCGTTCCCGTCGACCAGCGGGGGCGGGCGCAGGCCCGGGCCGTGGGCCCGGAGTTCCTCGACCCGCCCCTGTACGCCCTCGGCGCGAGGGGGATCGATCGCGTGCAGCAACAGCATCGCGTCCGAGAACCACCCGGCGGCCGCGGCTCGCTTCTGCCGGGCCACGGACGCCCCGTCCCACCCGCCCCCGGGGGACAGGAAGATCAGCCCCTCCAGCGCCGCCCGCAGGCGGGCGGTCTCCTCGTTGCTCAGACAGAGCCGCCGGCGCCAGGCCCCGACCCACCGCGGCACGCTCTGCGGATCGAGCGGCAGCCCGACGTCCACCGCCGCGGCCGCAAGGGCCACCTCCGTCGCCGCCTCCGGCGGCAATGCCGCCAGCGTCCCCTGCCCCCGCCCCGCCCCGCTCCCCACCCCGGCCTCCTCCCCGAAGACGCTGGCGAGCAGCCCCACCTCGCGGATCAGCCGCAGCCCCCGGGCCCGGCTCGCGTGCCCGAGGATGCGCCGCACCTCGTCCCCGACGCGCTCGCGCGAGACCCCCTCCAGCTCCCGCGCGGTCCGCCGGATCGCCTCGCCCGTGCCGGGCTCGATCTCGAACCCGTACCTGGCCGCGAACCGCACCGCCCGCACCGCCCGCAGGTGGTCCTCCGCCAGGCGGGCGAAGGGGTCGCCGACCGCGCGCACGAGCCCGGCCGCGAGGTCGCGCCGACCGTCGACGTAATCGATCACCGCCCCCCGCACCCGCCCCCCGTCGACGGCCGGCGTCCACGCCTCCTCCGGGGCGAGGGGGTCGAGAAAGAGGGCGTTGATCGTGAAGTCGCGCCGCGCGGCGTCGAGTTCGGGCGTCGAGAAGATCACGCTGTCCGGGCGCCGGTGGTCGCTGTACGCCCCGTCGCTGCGGAACGTCGCGACCTCGACCGCCACGCCGCGGGCCTCGCGGACGAGCACGACGCCGAAGGAGGCGCCGACCGCGGCCGTGCGGCGGAAGAGCCTCTGCACCTCGTCCGGCCTGGCGTCGGTGGCGACGTCGAAGTCCTTGGGCCGGAGCCCGAGCAGCTCGTCGCGGACGCACCCGCCGGCGAAGTAGGCGACGTGCCCGGCCTCGCGGAGCCGCCGCAGCACGCCGAGCGCGATGTCGCGGAGTTCCGCCACGCCGGACAGTACGCGGGGGCGGGTTCGGCCGCGCCTCACGCGCTCGCGGCGGAAGGGGCGCCGCCGAACCAGCGTGCGTCCGCGTCGGGGGGCGGACGGGTCCGGACGAGCAGCACGGCCGCGCCGATGAGCCCGAGCAGTTCCGCGCCCAGGAGCGCCAGGTACAGGCCCCACGCCGCCCAGGCGTACGCCGGCTCGATCGCCTCCAGCCCCGCCTCCCCACCCGCGCCCCCACCCGCGCCCCCACCCACTTCTCCGCCCGCCTCCCGCAGCAGCCACCCGTAGCCCATCGACATCGCGGCCCACGTCGCGTTCACCGCGGCGTGGCAGACGAACGCCGGCAGCACCGAGCCGGTCCGCCACGCGACGGCGCCCAGGTAGAGCCCGGCGCAGAACGCCGCGGCCACGTGCTGCGGCTCGCCGTGAGGGAGCGCGAAGATGACCGACGAGGCGAGGATCGCCGCCCAGGCGCCCCGCGTGCCGCGCCACCGCCGCAGCAGCCGCCCGAGGCTGAAGCCGCGGAAGGCGAGCTCTTCCCACGCCGGGCCGATGACAACGGCCGAGAGCAGCCCGAGCGCGGCCGCGGGCCATCCGCCGCCGGCCGCCGTGCCCCAGGCGCCCGCCCTCCGGCTCATCGCCTCGACCTGCGGCGAGCCGCCGAAGAGGGTGTCGACGGCCCAGCCCGTGAGGGTCGAGACGGCCATCGCCCCGAGCGCCAGCACCGGCCACCAGCGTTTGCGCAGGCTCGCGCGGCGCACGAGCAGCCGCGGGAGCACCGGCTCGCGGCGGAGCGCCAGCCACCCGACGAGCGCGGCGACGGTGAGGAGGAAGATCGAGACGCCGTAGAGCTGCGCCCAGGCCGCGTGCCGCGGGTCCTCGAAGTCCGGCGGGGCGATGCCGCCCGTCCACAGCAGCGTGAAGAGCCAGGAGACGCCCTGCCACACCAGCAGGAGCGAGCCGAAGTACGCGGCCAGGGGCACCACGATCGCGGGCCAGACCGAGACGGGCTTCACCCGCGCGGGATCGCCCGCGGCCTCTGGTCCTCCCCCGCTCTCGCCCGCGGCGCCTTCCATCGGCCCAGCGTACCGGGCCCCGGCGGGCCGCGCACCGCGGAGATCGCCGCCCGCCCGGGCGGCCCTCCGCCCCGGCTCCCCTACGCTTCCCGTCCCCCATGTCCACCAGCACGACCAGCAGCCCGTTCAGCCCGATCCCGGAGATCCTCGAGGAACTCCGCCAGGGCCGCATGATCGTCCTCACCGACGACGAGGACCGCGAGAACGAGGGCGACCTCGTCCTGCCCGCTCAGTTCGTCACGCCCGAGGCCATCACCTTCATGCTCTCCGTCGCCCGGGGGTACCTCTGCCTCTCCCTCACCGAGCGCGAGTGCGACCGCCTCGAACTCACCCCGCAGTCCAGCCTGAACACCTCGGCCCGCGGCACGGCCTTCACCGTCTCCGTCGACGGGCACCCCAAGCACGGCTTCACCACCGGCGTCTCCGCCAAGGAGCGCGCCCGGTGCATCCGCATGCTCATCGACGAGCGCTACGGGCCGGACGACTTCGTCCGCCCCGGGCACATCAACCCCCTCCGCGCCCGCGACGGGGGCACGCTCGTGCGCACCGGGCAGACCGAGGGCTCGGTCGACCTCTGCCGCCTCGCCGGGCTCACCCCGGCCGCGTGCATCATCGAGGTCATGCGCGACGACGGCGAGATGGCCCGCCTGCCGGACCTCGTCGAACTCTGCCGCCGGCACGACCTCAAGATGTGCTCGGTCGCGCAGATCATCGAGCACCGCCTCGGGCGCGAGACGCTCGTCCGCCGCATCGACCCCGTGCACGGCACGCCCATCCGGACGCCCGAGGGCGAGTTCACGCTCATCGCCTACGAGAGCCTGGTCGACCCGGTCCCCCACCTCGCCCTGACCGTCGGCGGGGTGGGGCGCCTCGACGACGGGCCGGGCGGCGGGCCCGTCGAGCACACGGAGCCGACGCTGGTGCGCATGCACCGCCGAGACCTGCTCGGCGACATCTTCGGCGTCCCCGCCGACGGCGCCGGCACGCCCTCGCGCGACCTCCTGCACGCCTCCATGCGGGCGATCCAGGCCGAGGGCCGCGGCGCCATCGTCTACCTCCGCCCCGAGACCGTCGGGCACGGCGACGACGACCTCGCCGCCCGGCTCCAGCAGATCCGCCGCCCGGCCCTGCGCCCCGGCTCCAACGAGCCGGACCTCGTCCACCCCGCCGGCCCCGGCGCCCGCGGCGTGCCGATGACCAACCGCGAGTTCGGCATCGGCGGGCAGATCCTCCGCAACCTCGGACTCAGCAAGCTCCGCCTGCTCACGAACAGCCCGAAGGCGATGCCCGGGCTCGACGCCTTCGGGCTCGAGATCGTCGAGACGGTGCCGGTCTGACCCTCGCCCGCCGGGGCGAGCAACGGGGCCCGATCTTCTCTCCCCCATCGCCGCCGACAGTGCGCCGCCCCGACCGGCCCGCCGCGACAGCCGTCCTCCGTCCGGGCCGGCCGCGGGGCTTGCTCCTTTGGCCCGCCGCCGCCGCACAAAAAGTTGGACGCCATCCGCAACCCGGCCCCGTGCCTGACCTTACAACGCGACGACGCCGCCAGCATGGCCGCATATGGAGGAGATTGGCATGCCCGCAAGCACCGTCGCCGCCGTCCTCGCCGCTACCGCCCCTCTCGCCACCGCCGCCGTCGAGTTCGCGCTGATGGAGCACATCGGCGACGGGATGTACGGCGACGACAACGCCGCGCACGTCTGGATGAGCCAGGAGATCCCGGAACACAGAGGATCGGAGTTCGACGCCTTCATCGCCCTGGACAATTTCTCCACGACCCGCGACGTGACGCTCACCCGGCTGCAGGTCATGGCCGTAACCAACACCTACAGCTTCGACGACCTGACGTTCCGCGTCAGCGTCTTCAGCAGCCTCGACGCGGCGGCCTCTTCCGTGATCGGGGACGTCTACTCCGCCGAGTTCGAACAGCCGACCGCCAGCGTGGGGGGCTTCTGGCTGGATTTCGACATCTCCGCCGATATCGGTCCTGGTGACTACTGGATCTCCGTGATCGCCACCTCCGAAACAAACCAGTTCTGGATCTATCCGTCGTATCTGGGCGACCGCACGGCCTTCGTGGTCCGCGTGCCAGACGGATTGGCGACTGCCATCCTCGCGCAGGGCGGACCGGCCGACCTGGCGTACAACCTCTACGCCATCCCCACCCCCGGCACGGCCGCCGCGCTCGCCCTCGCCGGGCTCGCCGCCGCCCGCCGCCGCCGCTGACAAGACCCCCGAACCCTCCTGACGAACGGCTCCTGCCGA
>CAYMFP010000084.1:0-3662 GCA_964389385.1 uncultured Phycisphaeraceae bacterium
TCCCACCCCCACCTCATCCCGTCCCGTCCCGTCCCTTCACCCTCACTCCTCGTCACACCGGATCCACGCCGTGCCGCACCCACTCGCCGCCGCCCCGATCGTCCTCATCGCGAGCTTGGCCTGCGCCCAGACGTCCCTCGGGCCGGAGCTGCTCCTGAACCCCGGTGGCGAGTCCGGAACGCAGTTCTGGTCGCCGGTCGGGGCGCAGCTGCTCTCGAGCGGCGATGCGCACTCGGGCGACCTCGCGCTGCTCGTGACGAACCGGACGAACGACTGGAGCGCCGGCGGGCAGCACCTGGACCCGGCGCTCCCGCCGGGGCCGTACGAGGTCTCGGCGTGGGTGAAGGTGAACACCGCGGGCGACGCCCGGGTGAAGATCACCATGCGGAGCGTGGAGAACGGGACGACGCAGTACCGCCAGGCGGTGTCGCGGACGGTGCCGGGCGGGGCGTGGACGCGCCTGCGGGCGTGGTACACCCACGCGCCGCAGGGGTCGGTGAGCGAGCTGTTCCTGTACGTCGAGGGCCCGCCCGCGGGCGTCTCGTTCGTGTACGACGACGTCTCGTTCCGGCGCGTGGACCTGGACGTGGACTGGCGGACGGCGGCCGACGCGCGGATCGAGGCGCTGCGCAAGTCGGACGCGCGGGTCGTGGTGGTCGACGGGCGGGGGAACCCGGTCGAGGGCGCGGGCGTGCAGGCCGAGCAGACGCGGCAGGCGTTCCCGTTCGGCTCGGCGATCGCGGCGGGCGGTCTGAACGAGCCGGAGTACCGCGAGCTGTTCCCGCGGCTGTTCAACTGGGCGGTGACGGAGAACGAGCTGAAGTGGAGCTGGACGCACCCGTTCCCGAACGCGGACCGCTACCAGGACGCGGACGCGATCCTGGCGTTCTGCGACCAGCACGGGATCCCGCTGCGGGGGCACAACCTGTTCTGGGCCGTGGACCAGTACGTGCCGTCGTGGGTCCAGTCGCTGAGCCCCTCGGTGCTGCAGGACGCGATCGAGGAGCGGATCGACGAGACGGTGGCGCGGTACGCCGGGCGGCTGCCGCACTGGGACGTCAACAACGAGATGCTGCACGGCAGCTTCTTCGAAGACGTGCTCGGGCCGGACATCAACGCGTTCATGTTCCGGCGGGCGGCGCAGGTCGACCCGGGCGCGATGCTGTTCGTGAACGACTACAACATCATCACGGCCGGGGAGTTCTTCGACTACGCGGACCAGATCCAGGACCTGCTGAACCGGGGCGCGCCGATCCACGGGATCGGGGTGCAGGGGCACTTCGCGTCGAACGTCGACGCGCCGAGCGTGCTCGCGAAGCTGGACGCGCTCTCCGAGTTCGGGCTGCCGATCTGGGTGACCGAGTTCGACGTGGACACCCCGAGCAAGAGCGTCCTCGCGGACGAGCTGGAGGAGTTCTACCGCGCCGCGTACAGCCACCCGTCGGTCGGCGGCATCCTGATGTGGGGCTTCTGGGAGGGGCGGCACTGGCGGCCGAACTCCGCGATCGTCGACCTCGACTGGACGATCAACGCCGCGGGGCAGCGCTACCTCGCGCTGATGGAGGAGTGGACGACGCGGGCGTCGGGCACGACGGACGCCGGCGGGGCGTTCGCCTTCCGCGGGTTCCACGGCGACTACGAGGTCGTGGTGACGACGCCGGGCGGGGAGGCGTACGCGGCGACGCTCGTGCTCGAGGCCGGAGGGGCCGCGGAGGTGGTCGTCGAGGTCCCCGGCGGGTGCGCGGCCGACTTCGACGGGAGCGGCACGGCCGACGTGAACGACCTGCTCGCCTTCCTGGGGGCGTTCCGCGCGGGCGACGCCTCCGCGGACGCGGACGGGGGCGGCACCGTGGACGTGAACGACCTGCTCGCGTTCCTGGGGGCGTTCCGCGCGGGGTGCTGAACGGAGGCCCCGAACGCCGGCGGCGCGGCTCCCGTAGCATCCCCGCAGGGATCGGGGGCGGGAGAGAGCGGCCCGAACCTCGGGAGGCGACATGGCCAAGGCGATCGTCGATCCGGATGAGCTGCGCCAGTTCGCGCAGGCCCTCCGGAAGTTCAACCAGAAGCTCGCGGCCGACCTGACGGCGATGCAGGGACGCCTGCAGCAGCTCGGCGAGACCTGGCGCGACCAGGAGCAGGTGCGGTTCCAGCAGGAGTTCGAGGAGACGACGCGCCAGCTCCAGCGGTTCGTGCAGGCGAGCGAGAAGCACATCCCGTTCCTGATGCGCAAGGCCGAGCGCATCGACGAGTACCTCCAGCAGCGCTGACCGGGAGCCCCGCCATGGCCGAGCGACGCGGCGCGGCCCGCGTGACGTCGATCGACGCGCCGGCGCGGTTCCGACCGGCGCTGGTGAAGTTCATCGAGGAGGCCCGGTCGGCGATCGGGAGCTGCCAGTCCGACGCGGGGCGGGCCCTCGAATGGATCCGCCGCGAGCAGACGCCGTACTGGCGGCGCGAGGTCCGCGTGCGGACGGACGCGCTGACGAAGGCCAAGAGCGAGGTCATCCGCAAGGCGAGCACGCCGACGCCGACCGGCGCCCCGCCCTCGACCGTCGAAGAGCGCAAGGCCGCGGCGAAGGCGCAGCGGGCGCTCGAGGAGGCCCAGGAGCGGCTGGAGAACTGCCAGGCCCAGGAACGCCGCCTCCAGCGGGCGATCGAGGAGTACAAGGGGGGCGTGCAGGAACTCGCCTCGCTGCTCGCCGCCGACCTCGACGAGGCGGTGCACACGCTCGACCGGATGACGGCCGCGCTCGAGGCCTACGTGACCCTGGCGCCCCCGACGGAGGCCCAGGGCCGGCGCACGGCCCCCGGCGAAGGCGAGGACGGGGCATGAGCGCCGGCAAGGCCCAGCTCGCGGACGCGGCGAAGAAGCTGCACGCCGCCTGGCGCGAGGCCCGCACGCGCTGGGACGACGACGCGGCCCGCGCGTTCGAGAAGCGGTACCTCGAGCCGCTCCCCGGCGCCCTCCGCCGGGCCGCGCAGGCGATGGATGCGCTGGACGAGGCGATCGCCTCCGCCCGGCGCTCCTGCTCCTGACCGCTCCCGGGGCGGCGCCCGGGCGCGGCCCGCCGCCGGCGGATACCTTGTTGGCGTGACGCAGACGAGCGATACCGCGGCCGCCGGGGTTCCGACCGCCCCTCCCGAGAGCTTCGCCGAGACGCAGCGGCGGGCGGTGCTCGACCTCCGCCGGGTGGTCGCGCACCGCGCCGAGGCCGAACGCGAGAGCCGGGCGGCGCACGAGAACGCGCTCGCCGCCGCCGAGCGGGAACTCCGGGACCGGCTGGCCGCGGCCGCCGAACGCCGGCAGCGGGAGCGTTCCGCGGCGGAGCGGGAGCGGATCGAGGGCGAGGAGCGGACGGAGGCCGAGGCCGCCGAGGCGCAGGCCGCGCTCGAGCGGGAGTTCTCCTCGCGTCTGTCGGACGCCCGGGAGCGGCTCGAGGCGGCGCAGACGGCCGCGCGGGAGAAGCTCGAGGACCGGGCGTGGATGGCCGAGACCGTCTACGACGCGGCGAAGAACAAGCCGCGGCTGGCGCACGAACTCGCGATGAAGGAGATCCAGGCCCGGCGCGAGGAGCTGGACGAGATCGCGGCGCGGGCGGCGCGCATCGCCCACCTGCCCCTTCCAGAGGCCGCGGAGGAGGCGGGGCCGGAGGCAGGGGTGG
>CAYMFP010000084.1:3672-10761 GCA_964389385.1 uncultured Phycisphaeraceae bacterium
GGGCCCCCCCGCCCGGCCCCCCCCGCCCCCGGGGGGGCCCGGCCCCGGCGCGCCGCCGGACGCGGAAGCGATGGCGGGGGTGCAGCGGGCGATCGCGGCGCTGCGCCGGGATCCGTTCGTCGGCGCGCGGCGGGCGAGCCTGCCGGTGGTGCTGCTCATCCTGCTCCCGATCCTGGCAGCGCCGCTCGGGCTGCTCGCGGACCCGACGGGCGTCCTCCCCTCTACCGGGGCGCGGATCGGCGCGGCGGCCGGGGCGGGGCTGCTCGTGGGGCTGGCGATCGCGCTCCCGCTCCGGGCCGCCGGGGTCCGGCGGGCGCGGCGGCGGCTCGCGGACGTGCTCCATGCGGTCGCGGCGGCCCGCGGGGCGTTGGACCGCCGCCGGGCCGAGGCCGACCGGACGCGCGATCGCGAGACACGCGAGCTGCGCGAGCGGTTCGAGGCCGAGCGGAACGAGGCGAAGCGCCGGTACGAGGAACGCCTGCAGGCGGTGACGGCGAACGAACGCCGGGTGCTGGAGGAGCTGGAGACGGCGCGCGACCGGCGTGCGCAGGAGATCGCATCGCGGCGGGAACGCCGGCTGGAGCGGGTCCGGGAACGCGCGGCGCAGCGGATCCAGGCGGCGGAGGAGGAGCACCGGCGGGCCGAGGCCGCGGCGCGCGAGCACCACGCCCGCGTGCTCCGCGACGCGGAGTCGCTGCGGGAGGAGCAGCGCGGGAGCATCGAGGCCGAGTGGCTGCGGGTGACGGCCGCGGCGACCGACGCGCTCGTGCGGACCGGGGAGGCGGCGTGCGCCTTCGCGCCGCCGCTGGAGACGGCCGAGCGCGACGGGCTCGAGCCCCCGCTCGAGCCGGCGCCGGCGATCCGCGTGGGCGGCGTGCGCCTCGCGGCCGAGGCGTTCGGCGAGCTGCCGGAGGAGCCTCGCCTGCTCGAGGGGCGGGGGCTGTGCTACCCGGACGTGCCGGCCGTGCTCGATTTCCCCGCCTCGGGTTCGCTGCTGCTGGAGACGCCGGGGGGCGCGGGGCGCGAGCGGGCGATCGCGACGCTGCGGGCGGCGATGCTCCGCCTGCTGCTGAGCCTCCCGCCGGGGAAGGCGCGGTTCACGATCTTCGACCCGGTCGGGCTCGGGCAGAGCTTCGCGGGGTTCATGCACCTGGCGGACTACGAGGAGCTGCTGGTCACCAGCCGGATCTGGACGGAGGAGCGGCACATCGAGGCCCGTCTCGCCCAGCTCACCGAGCACATGGAGACGGTGATCCAGAAGTACCTGCGCTCGCAGTTCCCGAGCATCGAGGCGTACAACGCCCACGCCGGCGAGATCGCCGAGCCGTACCGGTTCCTGGTCGTGCCGGACTTCCCCGCGGGCTTCAACGCGCAGGCGGCGAAGCGCCTGCTGAGCATCATCGAGAGCGGGCCGCGCTGCGGGGTCTACACGCTGATCGCGGCGGACCCGAAGGAGAAGCTCCCCCCGCCGGTGACGATCGAGGCGCTGCGGGAGCGTTCGCTCGTGCTGCGGGCGGAGGGCGGGGGGTTCGCGCTCGCGGACGAGGCGTACGCGGGGCTCCCGCTGACGCTCGACGCCCCGCCGGAGGACGAGCCGTTCGTGCGGCTCGTCAAGCGGATCGGCGAGCGCAGCCGCGACGCGAACCGCGTGGAGGTCCCCTTCCGTCTGCTGGCGCCGCCGGAGGGGCAGCTCTGGACGCGCTCGGCGGCCGAGGAGCTGCGCGTCCCCCTCGGGCGCGCGGGCGCGACGCGGCACCAGGAGATCGCCCTCGGCAAGGGCGTGAGCCAGCACGCGCTGATCGCCGGCAAGACGGGCTCGGGCAAGAGCACGCTGCTGCACGTCTTCATCACGAACGCGTGCCTCTGGATGTCGCCGGACGAGGTGGAGTTCTACCTGGTCGACTTCAAGAAGGGCGTGGAGTTCAAGGCCTACACCGGCGAGGAGACCGCCCCGCCGCACGTGCGGGCGGTGGCGATCGAGTCCGAGCGCGAGTTCGGGCTCAGCGTTCTGGAGCGTCTGGACGAGGAGCTGCGGATCCGCGGGGATCTCTTCCGCGACGCGGGGGTGCAGAGCCTGAGCGCCTGGCGCGCCGCCCGCCCGGACCACCCGATGCCGCGCACGATCCTCGTGATCGACGAGTTCCAGGAGCTGTTCACCGAGGACGACCGGGTGAGCCAGGAGGCGGCCCTGCTGCTCGACCGCATCGTGCGGCAGGGCCGCGCCTTCGGCGTGCACGCGGTGCTCGGCAGCCAGACGCTCAGCGGGGCGTACACGCTGGCGCGGAGCACGATGGGGCAGATGGGCGTCCGGATCGCCCTCCAGACGAGCGAGGCGGACTCGTACATCATCCTGAGCGAGGACAACGGGGCCGCGCGGCTCCTCACCCGCCCGGGCGAGGCGATCTACAACGACGCCAACGGCATGGTCGAGGGGAACAGCCCCTTCCAGATCGCCTGGCTCTCCGACGCCCGGCGGGCCCAGGCGCTGCGCGAGGTCCGGGCGAAGGCCGCCGAGGCCGGGGCCCTCGCGGGCCGCCCGACGCAGATCGTCTTCGAGGGCAACCAGGCGGCCTTGATCCGCCGCAACGACCGCCTCCGGGCGATCCTCTCCGGCGCCGAGGCGCCCCCGGGCGTGCCGCACGCCTGGCTCGGCGAGCCGGTGGCGATCCGCCCCCCCACCGCCGCCCTCCTGCGGCGGCAGGCGGGCGCCAACCTGCTGCTCGTCGGGCAGCAGGACGACGCGGCCCGGGCGATGCTCGCCTCGGCGCTGGTCTCCCTCGTCGCCCAGGCCCGCTCCACGCCGGGGGCCCGCGTGGTCGTGCTGGACGGCACGCCGGAGGACGACCCCGCGGCCGGGCTGCTCCGCGACCTCGCGGGCGTGCTCGATTCCGAGGCCTGCCGCGTCGAGTGCCGCGGGTGGCGCGACGGGCCGGACCTGCTCCCCCCGATCGCCGAGGAGGTGCAGCGCCGCGACGACGCGCAGCGCGTCGACGCCCCGCCCGTCTTCGTGCTGATCTGCGGGCTCCAGAAGTTCCGGGCGCTGCGCTCGAGCGGCGACGACTTCTCCTTCAGCTTCTCCTCCGACGACGGGCCCGAGGCCGAGGCCGGCATGAAGCCCGACAAGGCCCTGACGGAGATCCTCCGCACCGGGCCCGGGTACGGCGTGCACGTCGTCTGCTGGGCGGACACGGCCGCGAACCTCGAACGCGTGCTCGACCGCTCGGCCCGCGGGGAGTTCGAGCAGAAGGTCGTCCTGCAGATGTCCGCGGCCGACTCCTCGACGCTCATCGACTCGACCCAGGCGTCGCGCCTCGGCATGAACCGGGCGTACCTGTGGAACCAGGAGCAGGGGACGCTGGAGAAGTTCCGCCCGTACGCGGCCCCGGACCCGGCCTGGGTCCGGGAGGCGCTCCGGGCGCGGCCTGGGGCGTAGGGTGGAGGCGTAGGGTCTGGCGCGGGATGTCCCGCGCGGCACGGGCGCGCTGTTCGGAACGGCCGAACGCGCGGGTCTTGCCGATCCGCCCCCGAGGCGGGTACGCTGCGGCCCGCGCCGGAGAGGGCGCGGATCCGTGCAACACCGGAAGGAGTCGGGCGATGGGCGTCTTCTCAGGGATCGGCAGGATGTTCGGCGGGCGGAAGCAGGCCGCGAAGCCCGCGCAGACCAACCCCCTGATGACGTGGAACGGCGCCGCCCCCGCGGAGGCCGACGAGCCCGACGCGCTGGACGGCTTCGAACTCGAGACCGACGAGTCCGGGCTCCGGGGCGACCGCGTGCTGGAGGCCAAGCCGGACCGGGCGCTGGCCGCCCAGTCCCCGAAGAACCGCCAGGAGCTGCTGACGGAACTGCAGAAGAACTACGCGGAGGTGCTCAACCTCGTCCGCAAGGTCGACGCCCACCTCGACCGGCAGGACCAGCGCTCCGAGCGCCTGCTCGAACTGGCGCAGGAGGCGACGGGGCGGCTGGAGCGGCTCGACCACCTCGCCAAGCTCGACCGGCTGGAGAAGCTGGACCAGCTCGACGAGATCCGGTCGGAGTCCTCGGCCGCGGCGGAGGCGATCCGGGAACTCGGCGCCCTCGCCCGCGACGGCCAGACCCGCACCGAGGGGCGTCTCGAGGAGCAGAACGCCGTCCTCTCGTCGATGCGCGACCTGATGCAC
Source organism: uncultured Phycisphaeraceae bacterium (assembly GCA_964389385.1). Classification (GTDB taxonomy): domain Bacteria; phylum Planctomycetota; class Phycisphaerae; order Phycisphaerales; family UBA1924; genus CAYMFP01. The sequence continues at coordinate 7,831 of CAYMFP010000084.1, forward strand.
AACGCGGAGCGGCACGACGAGGAGATCGCCACGTCGCTCGACGCGTTCCGCAACTCGATGGGCGGGATGGCCGACGCGACGGGGCGGCTCGGCGAGGCGCTGGCGCAGATGCGTCAGACCGACCTGCAGCGCGAGGAGCAGATCGCCCGGATGATCACGCGGTCGCAGCGCGGCATGATGGTGGCGATGGCGATGGTGGTGCTGATCGCGGTCGTCGCGCTCGCGGTCGTGCTGCTGAACGCGTGAGCCGCGGCGGCGGGCGCCGTCCGAGAGGGGGGCGGCCGACGCCCTGCGCGGCAGTTCCGGGAGACGCGGCGTCAGCGGCGGTAGAGGTCTCGCCCGTGAACGCCTCGCTTCGTCGCCCAGAAGACGGCGGGGTAGCGTCCCTTGAACAACGTCCCGGCGTTCTCCAGCCCGTCGCGGTCGAGGCCCGGGCACAGGGCGAACTGGCCGTCGCTGGGATCCCACATGTCCACCGGCAGGAGGTCGGCGACGTCGGGGTTCGTCAGAAGATCATGGATGTCGGGCCGGCTCATCGATCCGTCGGCGGTGACCACGGAGGCGCGGGACTCCGGGTTGTGCCAGGTCGGCGGCAGATCGGCCTGCTGCTGCGCCGCGAGCTGCCCGCCGGGCGACCAGTGCGACTCGGTGCGCTTGGTCTTCGTCCAGTCGAAGCGCTCCCACAGCATCGCCTTCTGCATCGGGTAGCGCACGTCCTTGAACCGGATCGGCAGCACGCCCGGGCTGGCGATGGGGTCGTACCGGCTCGACGCCAGCCGCGACGCGTTCTCGGGATACCGCGCGGGATTGTGCCAGAACGTCGGCGAGTAGAGGTAGGACGACTCGAAGCCGTAATCGCCCTCGAGCCCGTACTGCTCCTCCATGAGGCGTCCGCGCTCGATGTTCGGCCGGTCGGCGGGCGCGAGCTGCACTTCGTGGCGGCGCCATCCCTCCCCGTGCAGCCAGAGCGCGGTCATGCCGTACCAGTGCCAGGCGTAGAACTCCTTGTTGAAGATCCCGGTGCCGTAGCCCCCGCCCCCTCCGCCGCCGACGTGCGGCGAGACGTCGAGCAGCATCTGCCCCGTCTGGGGATGGGGGTACCAGTGGAACGCGGTGATGACTTGGTCGTCGAACTCGAAGGCGTAGAACGCCTGCACCTGGTAGAGGCTGCGCAGGTTCGCCTGGCTCTTGACGGCCATGGCGCTGTTGCGCGCCTTCCCGAGCGCCGGGATGAGGATCCCGATGAGCAGCGCGATGATCGAGATGACCACCAGGAGTTCGATCAGCGTGAACGCGCGGCGTTTGTGCATGCTCGGCCTTCCGCGGCGGGCCGGACGAGGGCCCGCGGGTGTGGGCGTTCCGTGAGACGGCCGCGGAAGAAACGGCCCGCGCCGACGCTTCCGGCCCGGATCAGCGGCGATAGAGATCCCGCCCGTGCACCCCGTGCTTGGTCGCCCAGAAGATGGCGGGGTAGCGCCCCTTGAACCTGTCCCAACCATTCTCAAGCCCGTCGTCCTTCACGTCCTTGCAGTGGGCAAACTGTCCGTCGTTCGGGTTCCACATGTCCGGCGGCAGGAGGTCGGCGACGTCCGGGTTGGTCAGCAGGTCGTAGATGTCGGGACGGAACAACGATCCGTCGGCGGTGACCACGGAGGCGCGAGATCCCGGATTGTGCCAGGTCGGGGGCAGATCCGCCTGCTGCTGCACCGCGAGTTGTCCGCCCGGCGACCAGTGCGACTCGGTGCGTTTGGTCTTCGTCCAGTCGAACCGCTCCCAGAGCATCGCCTTCTGCGTCGGGTAGCGCACGTCCTTGAACCGGATCGGGATGGCGCCCGGGCCGAGCACGGGATCCCACCGACCACTGACCGCACCCGGGGCGCGGGTGGTATTGCCCGGGTAGCGCTTCGGGCTGAACCAGAACGTCGGCGAGTAGATGTACGAGCTCTCGTAGATGTATTCGTTGTCCAGCCCCTCCTCCGCGAGCACCAACGCCGATCGGGCAATCGCCGGCCGGTCGGCGGGGGCGAGCTGCACCTCGTGATTCAGGTGCCCCGCGCCGTGCAGCCAGTTCGCCGCCATCCCGTACCAGTGCCAGGAGTAGAACTCGGTGACGAATTCCTGTGTCCCCATGGTTTCCGCGAACTGGTGCGCGAAGTCGCCGTAGCCGAAGACGAAGCGGGGCCTGCCGTGATCGTCCCTCTCCGAGAAGAAGGCGCTGACGACGCGGTCGTCGAACTCGAAGGCGTAGAGCGCCTGGACCTGGTACTGGCTGCGCAGGTTCGCCTGGCTCTTGACGGCCCAGGCGCTCATCCGCGCCTTCCCGAGGGCCGGGAGCAGGATCCCGATCAGCAGCGCGATGATCGCGATGACCACGAGCAGCTCGATCAGCGTGAATGCGCGGCGTTTGAGCATGGTCCGCTCCTTGTCCCTGGCCGTCGGTCCGCGATCGGTCGTCCAGACCCGCTCTCGGCGCTTCCGCGCCGGTTCGGGTGGTTCATCGGAAGCAGGGGGGCTCTCCAATGACGAACCGGCGGTTCGGACCTTCAAGTCGGGGGCAGAACCTCACGGCGGGCCCGGCGTTGCGTCCGGAAGACCCCCGGAATACGCATGCACAACCCGATAACGCCGCCGCCACGAACAGTTTCCACGCCCACGATGTCACATTCGCCCGGGCTTGTCAACCCGGTTCCTAACCCCAATCCGTCCAATCCGCCCGAACCAATGGTTCAGATGTCTTTCAATGAGGATCCCCGCCGTGCGATCCTGAGCCAATGGTTTGCACCACTCGCCGGGCGTCGGCGGCAGGGTGCGCCCCTGGAGGCACGATTCCGACCCCGTGGCGAAGGCGCCGCCGTCGGGCCCGGCGCCCGCCGCCCCGCTTGCTGCGCGGGGGGGCAGACGCCATGATGTCCGCCATGCCCAACCCAGCCT
>CAYMFP010000085.1:0-10739 GCA_964389385.1 uncultured Phycisphaeraceae bacterium
CCACCCTCACGCGTACCGCGTCGGGTCCGGCACGCCCGCCCGCTCGAACCCCGCCCGCCGCAGGCGGCACGAGTCGCACCGCCCGCACGCCAGAGCCTGCCCCTCCCGCGTCACCGGGTCGTAGCACGAGTGCGTCAGCCCGTAGTCCACGCCGAGGCCCGCCCCCAGGCGGATGATCTCCGCCTTGCTCAGGTCCACGAGCGGCGCCCGGACGCGGACGCCGCGCCCCTCGATCCCCGCCCGCGTCGCGAGGTTCGCCGTCCGCTCGAAGCTCTCCACGAACGCCGGGCGGCAATCGGGATAGCCCGAGTAGTCGATCGCGTTCACCCCGATGTAGATCTCCCCGGCCTCGCGCGTCTCGGCCAGGGCGGCCGCGACCGACAGGAAGATCAGGTTCCGCGCGGGCACGTAGGTCACGGGGATCTCCCCGGCCATCTCCGCCTCGTCCCGGTCCTTGGGCACCTCCCCCTCGCCCGTCAGGACGCTGCCCCCGAACACCCGCAGGTCGAGCCGCGAGACCAGGTGCTCCTCGGCCCCGAGGGCCGCCGAGACCGCCGCCGCGGCCTCGAGTTCGTGCCGGTGCCGCTGCCCGTAGTCGAACGCCAGCGTCGTGCACCGCCGCCCGTCGCGCCGGGCGACGGCCAGGGCCGTGGCCGAGTCCAGCCCCCCCGAGAGGAGGACCACCGCCCGTTCCCCCGCGCCGCCCGGCTCACGCATCTGTTCGCCCATGCCGGCGATGCTACGGAAGGGATGGGGGGTGGGATAGGGGGGTGGTGGGGCGCTGGTTTCCGGTGGGACGGGCGGCATAAGGGTGTTGGAACAAGCAATCCCCTGCCGGGGTTCTTCCACCCGGAGACAACCATGAGCACCCATCCCACCCCGTCCCTCTCCCGCGGCGTCCTGGGCCTGCACCACGTCACGGCCCTCGCCAAGGACCCCGGCGAGAACCTGCGGTTCTACACCCGCGTCCTCGGGCTGCGGCTCGTCAAGAAGACCGTGAACTTCGACGACCCCGGCAGCTACCACTTCTACTTCGGCGACCGTCTGGGACGCCCCGGCACCCTCATGACGTTCTTCCCGCACCCCCACGCCGCCCACGGGCGGGAGGGCGCCCCGGAGGTCGCGACGACCCTCTTCGCCGTCCCTCCCGGGGCGCTCGGCTGGTGGCGCGACCGCCTCTCCGCCGGGAGCATCGACCTTCGCCCGGAGACGGCGTTCGGGCAGGAGCGTCTGGCGTTCCGCGATCCGGACGGGACGCGGCTCGCCCTCGTCGAGGCCGCGGACGCCCGCGGGGCGGCGCCGCACGAGGGATCGGAGATCCCCGCCGACCGGGCGATCACCGGGATCGACAGCGTCGTGCTCGCCCTCCGCGGGCGGGAGGCGACCGAGCGTCTGCTCGTCGACGCCCTCGGGTACCGCCTCGCCGAGACGGACGGGGCTCGCCACCGGTACGTGCTGGGCACGGGGAGCGGGCCGGGCGAGCGGCTGGAGGTGCTCGTCGATCCGTCGCTCCCCGAGCGGCGGCTCGGCGCGGGCTCCGTGCACCACGTCGCCTTCCGCGTGGCGGACGACGCGGCCCAGGAGCGCATCGCCGCGGCCGTGGGCCCCATCGCGGGCGGCGTCACCGAGCAACGCGACCGCAACTACTTCCGGTCGATCTACTTCCGCGAGCCGGGCGGGGTCATCTTCGAGATCGCGACGGACATCCCCGGCTTCATGACCGACGAGGCGGAGGAGGAACTCGGCACGCACCTGCGCCTGCCCCCGCAGTTCGAGCACGCCCGCGAGCGGATCGAGGCGGCCCTGCCCCCGCTGCCGGGCGGTCCGTCGCTGGAGGCCGCGTGATGACGCCGAACCCGCCCATGCCCGCCAACCCCCACGCCGCCGCCCCGCTGCGGACGGACGGGGCGCCGCTCGGGGCCGCCCGCGTGGCCGTGATCATGATCCACGGGCGCGGGGGCTCGGCCGCGGACTTCCTCGCCCTGCACCGCCGCCTGCCGGCCGAGGTCGGTGGGGGTGGGGGTGGCGTGGCGTACCTGGCCCCGCAGGCGAGCGAGGCGACGGCGCACCCGCGGCAGTGGTACCCGTTCTCGTTCCTCCGGCCGGTCGAGGAGAACGAACCGGCCCTGTCGTGGTCGCTGGAGCGGATCGCCGGGGTGCTCGCGGGGGTGGAGGCCGCGGGCGTGCCGGCGGAACGGACGGTGCTGCTCGGCTTCTCGCAGGGGGCGTGCCTGGCGAGCGAGTTCGTCGCGCGGAACCCCCGGCGGTACGGGGGGCTGGTGGCGCTCGCGGGCGGGCTGATCGGGGCTCCGGGAGCCCTGCGGGCGTACGCGGGCGACCTCGCGGGGACGCCGGTCTTCCTGGGCGCCAGCGTTCCGGACCCGCACATCCCGATCGAACGCGTGGAGGAGACGCGTGACGCGCTCGCCCGGCTCGGCGCGGCCGTGGAACTCCGCCCATACCCCGGGTTTCCGCACGCGGTGATCCCGGAGCACCTGGAGGCGGCAGCGGGCATCATCGTCGGGGCGGGCGGGAGCAGGAAGGAGGACGCCTCATGATCGTCTTGAACCGGGCCGACGACCGGCCCCGCTTCGCCCGCGGGGGCTTCGTGATCCGCCGGAACTTCCCGGGGCGGGGGCTCGGCATCCCCGGCGAGGGCGGGCTGGGGCCGCTCGGCGCGGTCGATCACTCCACGCTCACGCCGGGAGAGGTCATCCCCATGCACGAGCACCGCAACGACGAGATCCTCTCGTACATGGTGCGGGGCGAGATGCGGCACCTGGACACGGTCGGGGGGCGGGTCTCGATCACCCCGACGCGGCTGGCCGTCATGCACGCCGGACGCGGCATGCGGCACGAAGAGCGGGTCCCGGAGGCGGGAGACGGGCGGAGCGAGGCCGTCGACATGCTCCAGATCTTCGTCCGCCCCCGGGCCGAGGACCTGGAGCCGGCGTTCGAGCACGCGGAGGTCGCGGCCTCGCCCGGCCCGGCGTGGCGGGCGGTCGCCGCCCCGGACGACGATCCCGGAGCGGCGCCGGTCGCGTTCCGGAACCGCGTCTGGATCGAGGACATCGACGCCCGGCCCGGTCCCCTGGCGATCCCCGCCCGCCCCGGGCTCGACCGCTGGCTGGTGGTCTTCTCCGGTGCGGTCCGCCTCGGGGGGCCCGAACTGCGTCCCGGCGACAGCGTGACGATGGTCGACGAGCCGGGGGAGACGCCGGCCGAGATCGTCGAGCCCGCCCGGCTGGTCCTGTTCCACGTCGACCGCTCCGCCCCGTACACGCGGGCCGGCACGCTGAGCGGGTGAGCCCTCGGCACGCCGGCTCCCGATCTGGCAGAATGACGCCGCCCGCGATCCGCGAGCGGCGGCGCGGCCAGAGGGAGCCGAGATGACCACGATCGACCCGACCGCGGGCGAGCCGCGCGGCCGCACGGCCTTCGGCGTCAAGGCGCTGCTCAGCGCCATGATGTTCCTCCAGTACGCCGTCTGGGGCGTCTGGCTGCCGTACCTGGCGATCTACCTGAGCGGGAGCCGGGAGGCCGGGGGGCTCGGCTTCAGCGGGGCGCAGGTCGGGTACATCCTGGGCATCGCTGGGGCGATCGGGGCGGTGGCGGCGCCGTTCCTCGCCGGGCAGATCGCCGACCGGTTCATCAACGCCGAGCGGTACCTGGGCATCCTGCTCATCCTCGGCGGGGCGGCGAACTTCGGGCTCTTCTACGCGACGACGTTCGGGACGTTCCTCGCCCTGTCGGTCGTCTACTCCGTGCTCTACATGCCGACGCTGGCGCTGACGAACTCCATCGCCTTCGCGCACCTGCGCGACGCCGAGGGGGAGTTCCCGCCCGTGCGCACCTTCGGCACGCTCGGCTGGATCGTCGCGACGAACCTCTTCCCGCTCGTCGGGGTGGCGACGGTCCTCGGCATCGGCTGGATCCCGCAGAACCCGGAGGGGGCCGAGTCGTTCCGCTACTGGATCCCCCCGTTCTTCCAGGTCACGAACCCGGACAACGCGGCCGGGCTCATCGCCAACGCCCTCCGCGTCTCGGGCGCGATCAGCGTCCTCTACGGGCTCTTCGCGATCCTCTTCCTCCCCCGGACGCCCCCGACCCGCTCCGTCGAGCACCCGCTCGCCTTCCTCCGGGCGTTCCGGTTCTTCGTCACGAAGCCCGGCCTGCTCGCCGTCACGATCGCCGCGCTGCCCATCGCGATGGTGCACCAGGTCTACTTCATCCGCACCGCCCCGTTCTTCACGACGATCGGCTTCGCCGAGGCCCAGGCGGGGCCGCTCATGTCGATCGGGCAGTTCTCCGAGCTGCTCTTCCTCGCCCTGCTCGGGTTCTTCCTGAAGCGGCTGGGCTTCAAGTGGATCATCACGCTCGGGGCGCTGGCGTTCGCGGCGCGGTTCGCCTGCTTCGCGGGCGCCGCCTCCGGGCAGGAGTGGCTCGTCTTCCCCGGGCTGGGCGTGCACGGGATCTGCTACGGCTTCTTCTTCGCCGCGAGCTTCCTGTACGTCGAGCGCGTCGTGCCGCAGGACGTCCGGCACTCCGCCCAGACCGCCTTCGGCATCGTCATCCTCGGGCTCGGGCCGGTGCTCGCCAGCTTCTACAACCAGTGGCTCGACACGGTGGGCAGCTCCGACCCCGCCGCCGGCGGTGCGGCCCTCTTCCGCTACGCCCCCGTCTGGTGGATCCAGTCCGGGATCGCCGCGGCCACGGCCCTCGCCCTCGCGAGCTTCTTCCGCGCCGACACCCCCGCCGGGGCGGACGCCGCGCCGCGACAAGCCGTCTCCGACTGACCGGCGCGGGGCCAGCCCGGCCGCCCATCCGGTCCCCGTTCCTTCCGACCGGCGGCGGGTCGGAAGCGGCGGGCCAAAAAGAACACGCCCCGCGACGTGGCGGGGCGTGTTCCGAGGAGAGAGAGATGTACCAACTGTTCGGTGGATGTCGGGGCAGGGTTCGCCGCGGCTGAAGAAAATCCACGGCCGCGGGCGCCCGTCCGCATCTCTCTCCCTGTTCGGGATCGCGGCGAGCCGGTTCCGCCGGCGTGCGCCGGGCCGGCCGCCGGCGTCAGTCGCGGACGTCGCGGGCGGCGTCGGAGATGCCGTCCCCGGCCGCCTCGATGTCCTCGCCGACGCCCTCGGTCGTGTTGCAGGCCGCGAGGCTGAGCCCGAACAGGGCGAGCCCGGAGACGGCCAGCAGACGCAGCGCCAGACGGAAGTTCTCTCGAATCATGCGAAGCTCCTCGTTGAAGGGGCCTGCCCGTGGAGGCCCGAGGAAGGGTTGAGCCCGGCGCCGCCACACGCGGCGCCACCGTTCGTCCACCACCCCCGTTGTTCGCGGCCGGCGCGAGCGGTCGTCGCTCCCGTCCGTGCCCGGGGGTGGCTTGCCGGGCGCACGGGGTTCTCGGCCGTCTCCGGAGGGCCTGCACGGCCGCTCGGTCCCCGAACGCCGGGTCCTCCGGCGGCAAGGAAGCCTCTGAACCCCGGATGTGCCCGGATGCCGCGCGGAGGAGACGCACGCCGCAGCGGCGGAAGACGCCGGCCGGTCCTTCCGGACCCGCGGCGTTCGGGGTCAGTTCCGGTCGCGGATCGCGTCGCCCGCGTCCTCGAGGGCGTCGCCGGTCCGGTCGAGCCCGCGCTCGAGCGCATCGCCCGCGTCGCGGGCGCCGTCCTCGATGTCGTTCCCGATGTCCCGATCGCGGTTGATCTCGACCTCGCCGCCGGGCGTCTCGATCTCGGCCACCTGGTCCTCGCACCCGGTGAGGGCGAGGGCGCCGAGCGCCATCAGCCCGCAGGCGCCGAGCCGGATCCTGTTGTTCATGCTGGACATGCTTTCTCCCATCGATTGGCGTCCATCTCCGAACGCCCTCACGCGGGACGTCCGATGCCGCTCGGCCGGCTCGCGCCGGCCCAGAAGCCGTCAGTGCGATCCGGGGCGATTACCGCGGCTGCTGAGCCGGGTCGTTCCCGATCGGCTCGTCGGCGGGCGGCAGCGTCTCGTCCATGCCGGGGTCCGCGGTCGGCGGACGCATGGTCGGGTCGTTGTTCATGTCGCGGTTCAAGTCGCGGTCGATCTCGCGCTGGGTTTCGATCTCGCCCTGGGGCGTCTCGATGCGGGTCTCGGACTCGTACCCCTCCTCGCACCCGACGAGGAAAGCGCCCGAAGCGGCGAAGGCGCCGGCGCCGAGCAGCGCCAGCAGTCGACGGTTCTTGTTTTCGCGGATCATGTCGAAAGCTCCTTGTTCGAAGTGAGGGAGCATGAGCACCCCCGGTTTGAAGGTTCTGTAGCTATCCCATGAGCTTTCGGACTCCGCCCGCCCGGGATTCACTCTCCGCCCGGTCGACTCCCACCTGTTCTGGGGCGATGATCAACCCGGCGCGCAGAGGCCCGCTTCATCCCCGCTCCGGCTTCGGCGCAGGCTCCTCCGGTCCCGACGCCCGGAGCAGGCGCAGGATCGTGGCGTGGTCCGGGCCCGTGCGGGTCTGCCCGTTGACCTCGAGGAACGGCTCCGCGAAGCAGAGGGAGCACTTGCCGAGGCAGCCGACCGGGCGAGCGCCGTGCTCGCCGATCAGGAAATCCCGCGTTCGGAAGTCCACGTTCCGGAGGCAGAAACACAGCCGCGGCTTCGCCGTCCCTTCCCCGCGCGGGCGCTCCGGGCCGTCGCCAGGCATCGTTAGATGATTCCCATCCCCATCGCCCCGGCCCACCCCATTCCATACCCCGTGTATGCCTTATTTCACCCCGTCCCATCCCGCCCCGCCCCGGTCCTCGACCGCGTGACCGCCCACATCGGGCATCCGCCTCCCGCCCTCGGTCGGAACCGGCCGATGATTCCGCCCGTCGGCGCACGCTGCGCCGACCGCAAGACCCGCCCGCGAAGCCCGTGACGCCCGTTCCCGATCATCCACGCCGGCCGCCGGGCGTCTTCCGCCTCTGGCTCCTCCGCCCGCTCGCGGTTCTGCTCGGGCTCGGCGTGCCGTGCCTGGTGCTCGCGTGGGGCGTCTCGCGGCTCGTCGGCGATCGCGTCCACGCCGTGCAGTACGTCTTCTGGATCCCGACCTTCGCGTTCGCGGGCGTCGCCTGGGTGCTCTTCGCCGGGCACGCCGCCGTGCGGCCTTTCGCGGCCTGGCGGAAGCGCAGGTCGCTCCTGGGGCGGCGTCTCTGGATCCCGGCGCTGGCCGGGTGTCTGCTGCTGACCGCCTGGTGGGCAGGCGTCGATTGGCGTCTGCACCGCTGCCTGCCGGGCGCGGGCCCGGCGCCGGCGTCGGGCGCGACGGTCCGGCTGGCGTTCTGGAACCTCGCCTCGGCGCCGCACCGGGGCTTCCCCGCGCGCGTGGAGGCGCAGGGCGCGGACATCGCGATCATCAGCAACCCGAACTTCGCGTCGCGCAGCCCGCTGACGGAGGAGCTGCGGGCGGCCGTTCTCGGGCGGAGCGCGGCCGAGCCGGGCGGGTTCCTGCGGGCGCCGAGCACGGCCGTGGCCTCGCGGTTTCCGATCCTGGCGCACGCGACCGTGCGCCTGCCGCCGCTGGCGGCGGAGGACCCGGAGTCCGGCGGGCGGCTGGTCTACCTGGAGTTCGATGTCTCGCGCCTGGGGGGGGTGGGGCGGGAGGAGCCGCTGCGGGTGCTGGTGGTCGACATGCCGAGCAATCCGAAGCTGGCGCGGCGCGAGGTGATGGAGCGGGCCGCCGCGGCCGCCCGGTCGTTCACCGGCCCGGTCTTCCGGGCGGACGCGATCGGTCGGTTCGTCGCCGATCCGCGTGCTTCGGTTGCGGTCCTGGATGCGGACGTGGTGGTGGGGGACTTCAACGCCCCGGCCGCGTCGCCCTCGATCCGGGCGTTGGTGGGGGACCGGCGGGAGACGTTCGCGGCCGCGGGGCGGGGCAACCCGGGGACGTGGCGGAGCGATCGGCCCTTCTGGGCGATCGACGCGGCGTTCGTGGGGCGGGGGTGGCGCGTCGTGGGGCACCGCGTGGTCGGCGGGCCGATGCCGCACCCGCGGCGCGACGGGCGCGTCACGCACTGGGAGCCGCACCACCGGCTGCTCGTCGTGGACGTCGCGCCGCAGCCGTGATCGGGGGCGGTCAGGACCCCGCCGCGTGGTTCCGGAGCGTCTCGTGCCACGGGCGGCGGACGCCGAGGCGATCGGCTTCTTCGGCGAACACCCCGGCCGCTTCCGGGCCGAGGGTCTCGATGGCCGTCTCGGCGAGCTGCCGCGCCTCGTCCTCCCGCCCGGCGAGCAGCATCGCGGCGCTCATCCGGGCGCTGGAAGCGCCGAGCATCGTCCGAACGTGTGACAGGTACTCCTCGCGGTGGTCCTCCGGGACGTAGCTCGTGTAGAGCCCCCAGTCCTCCTGGAACTCCGCGACGGGGTTCTCGACCATCTCGCCGAAGAGCACGGGCTCGTGCTCGAGCAGGAACTCCTCGTGCACCTGCATGCCGCGGCGGATGGTGGCGCGGCCCTCGGGCTCGTCGCGGTTGCGCTCGATCCAGGCGAGCACGGGCTCGGCGTCGTCCAGCACGCGGATGTTGAGGGCGAGCCAGTCGGTGAGGTCGTCCCAGGAGCCGTCCCCGCCGCGGAGGCGTTCCTCGGCCGCGTCGCGCAGACCCTCGAAGGCTTCGCGGGCTTCCTCGCTCTCCTCCGCGAGGAGCTGCATGTCGCCCGCCATGAACGAGAGCCGCACGCCGTACATGGAGGGCTCGTGGGCGAGCATGTTGTTCCAGAGCCAGACGTACTCCTCCGCCGCCCGCGCGTGCTCCCCGGCGTCGGCCAGCTCGCGGGCGATGTCCAGCCGCTCGCGGGTGTCGACGCGGCCGTTCTTGACGCGGTCGCCGGCGCGTTCGAGGAGGGCGGCGGTGCGGGTCTTGCCGTTCTGGACGTCGCGCACCCAGGCGAGGAGTTCCTCCGGCCCCTGGTACCCGACGACACGGTCGAACTCCGTTCCCGAGCGGTCGAAGACGACCATCGTCGGCATCGCCCGGATGCGCAGCTCCGCGGCGATCTTCGGCTCCGCGTCGACGTCGAGCGAGTAGGCGATCGCGTGCTCGGCGACCCACGCGCGGACGCCCTCGTCCGGCCAGGTGTCGCGGTCCATCGCCTTGCAGGGCGGGCACCAGACGGCCGTGGCCTTGACGAGGAAGTAGCGGTTCTGCTCGGCCGCGGCGGCCTTGGCTTCGGCGTAGCTCATGTCCGTGAAGACCTCGGGCTTGCCGGCGGCGGAGGCGACGAGCGCGGCGGAGGCGGCGACGATCGGGAGCGCGCGGAGCATGGGATCCCCTTCGGAACGGTCGCGCCCAGGGTACCCGATCCCGCCGATCCGGCCAAGCGCCGATCAGGGCTCCGGCGGTTCGGCCGGCGGGTCTCCCAGGTAGACCCGCGTCGCCAGCGTGAGCGAGACGGAGGACGTCTTCGTGTCGTTGCCGCGGAGGACGGCCCGGAGCAGGCCGCTGGCGTCCACCTCGACGGAGCGCAGCTCGAGCTTCACGTCGACGGCGCCCCTGAACGCGGTGGCCTCGCCGGCCGCGAGCACGTCGAGGAGGAGGTTCTCGAACAGCTTCTTCGTCTCCACGCCCTGGAACTCGGCGTGGTCCTTCTCTGGAACGCCGGCGGCGAGGCGCCGCTCGCGTTCCGCGGTGTAGGGGCCCCTGCGCGACGGGCGAAAGGCGTCAGGCACGGTCCGGCCCTCCGCCGGCGTCCGTGATGCCGACATCGACGCTGACGTTGCCCTTGAGGCGCAGCGGCCGTCCGCCCGAGTCGACGAGCACCAGGCGCTCGTCCTCCGCCAGCGCGCACTCGAGCGTCACCTCGAACTCCACGTTGCCGGTGATGATCGCGTGGGCCCCGTCCGGGCGCTGCCGCTGGTGCCGCCCCGTGTCGCGGCTCACCCGGCTGAGCGACTTCTGCACGGCGATCAGGAAGCGGTCGACGGTCGGCTGCTCGGGAGCCGGCGGCGCGGCGGAGGGCGGCGGATCGGCGGCGGGGGCCCGACCCGATGCCGCGCGGGGCGCTTTCTTGGTCGTCTTCTTCGCCACGGGCTACTCCTCCGGCTCGGCCGGACGGATCTCCTCGGGCAGCGTGGCCGTCAGCCGAGAGATCGCGGTGTCGAGCGCGTCGGGCCGGAGGGTGACGCCGAGGTCGGCGAGGTACTGCTGGAGCGTCGTCTGTCCCCCGTTGGAGAAGGCGTACTGGGCCCGCGCGTGCAGGACGCTCTCGCTGCTGGTTTCCGAGAGGAACCCGAGGGAGCCGGAGGCCTGGAGCACGCTGAGCCCGAGCCCGAGGGAGAAGCCGCCGCTGGCGCGATCGATCGAGGCGACGCGCATCTGCACCGCGACGGAGACCTGGGCGTCGAGCTTCCAGACGGGGGCGAGGGCGAGGTGCCGGTCGAGGATCTGCTGCTTGTACTCGGCGTCGGCGGCGTCCACGAGGCGTCTGACGTCCTCCAGCCAGCGGACCCAGATCAGGCGTTGCTTGGCGGCGGCGTCGACCATCGCGTCCGCCGGCGCCGTGAACAGCGTGGCGAAGACCTTCGCGACGTCCTCCGAGGGCATGGGCTTCTCCTCCCGCGCCGCGGGGGCTCCCGAACGGGAGCCGGGCCCGCAAGCTTGCCCAGATTACCAGCGGGCTCGCGGACGCCAAGGGATTTCCCGGCGGCGGGCGCGGCGGCGTCCGTCGCGGGACGCGCGTGCGCACGCGGGCGCGGAACCTCCGAGGCGGCGGGGGAGGATGGGGGGTGAGGTGG
>CAYMFP010000086.1:0-10738 GCA_964389385.1 uncultured Phycisphaeraceae bacterium
GTGAGGGGGGGAGGGTCTTGGAGTCTTGGAGTCTTGGAGTCTTGAGTCTTGAGTCTTGAGTCTTGAGGGGAGGAGGGGAGGGCGGTGGCGTGGGCGTCCGGAGGCGGGGCTTCCGGGGGCTCTGCTTCAAGACTCCAGGACCCAAGACTTCAAGACTCCACCTCGCCTTCCTCCCCCTGCCTCTCGCCCCCTCTCCCGCCCGTACGATCGCCCATGGCGAAGGGTCAGCATCTCAGCTCGTACCAGCGCGGGATCGTCAGGCGGTTCTACCAGCACCACGAGACGATCGTCGTGCGGCGGCTGAGCGAGGGGGTGAGCGACCTGGCGCTCGCGATGGCCGAGGGGGACGGGGAGGCGGCGAAGAAGAAGCAGGACAGGCTCTGGAAGAAGCTCGAGACGGAGCTGCGCAAGCTGCGGCTGGATCCGCCGCTGTCGGACCGGGACTTCGAGGAGACCGTCGGCCGGCGGGACCTCGAGAAGACGGGGGCGCTGATCCACTCGCTGGCGGGGCCGAAGTAGGCGGGGGCTACATGCCCGCGCCCTCGCGCGGGGCCATGTAGCGGGCGAGGGCCATGAAGCCGAGGGCGCCGGCGGAGACGATGAGGGTGCTCAGGGCGAAGGTGAGCGGGCCGCCGGGGCCGTCGTAGACGGTGACGAGCCCGTTCTCGGTCGCGAGCGTGTAGGTGCGGCTGGCGAGGTGGTGCTGGAAGAAGGTGTACGCGCCGACGCCGAGGAACGGGGCGATGAGCCCGCGGACGCCGGTGAGGGTGACGTGCACGGCCATGTACTGCCCGGCCTTCTCCTCGGGGGCGAAGTCCAGGTGCCCGAGCTGCCAGGCGAGCGAGCCGCCGGCGAAGCCGACGCCCTTGACGAACGCGGCGAGGTAGAGCAGCGGCCAGAGCTCGAAGAGCCCGGCGAGCAGGGCCGTGAAGCTCATGGCGACGAAGACCCAGGAGTGCACGGCGCGGAAGCGGACGATGTGCCCCTTGTCGATGAGGCGGGCCCAGAAGGGGATGAAGAGCGGCATCATGAGCATCGGGATCGCCTGGGCGATGACGATGCTCTCCAGGTAGCCGATGTGCTCGAAGCGCTCCTCCATCATGATGATGAAGGGGGCCCAGGACATCATGTTGCCGATGCCGATGACGAACTGGCAGCCCATGAAGGCCGCGTACGGGCGGTCCTCGATCAGCACGCGGGCGAGGGCGAGAGGGTTGAAGGAGGGGCGGTCGCGGAGGTGCGTCTGCCGCTCGGCCCGGAGGGCGATGGAGCGGCGGCGGTGGCGGATGCGGGCGAAGGAGCGGACGCCGAGGAGCCCGAGCAGGGCGGCGACGGGGAAGGCGCCGCGGAAGGCCTCGGGGTTCCACTCCATCGCGGCGCCGAGGGCGGTGCCGACGGCGGCGACGACGAGGGTCTGGACGGTGGTGAGGCGCCCGGTGACCTGGGCGCGGGCGCGGCGGGGGTAGTTGGCGCCCCAGAGGGTGGAGCGGAGCGTGGTCACGCCGGCGAGGCACATGCGGGCGAGGATCGCCAGGGCCGTGAGCATCACCAGCCCCGCGAAGGAGATCGGCGTGAGGGCGATCAGCGCCACGCACGCGATGAACGAGACCTGCAGGGCGTTGATCGAGCGGACCTTGTCCCGCCCGTGCGTGAGGCGGACCCAGACGAACGAGGTGATGTTCGCGAACGCGGGGGCGGCGACGATCGCGGCGACGAAGAAGTTGAGCAGCGTGGTGTCGACGGCGCCGGCGAAGGCCTTGCGGGCGATGACGCCGAGGGTGCCGCCCTCGACGGCCGCCTGGGCGAAGGGGAGGAACGTGGCGCTGAGCATCTCCCGCCGGTAGTTGTGGCGGCTGAGCGGGGGCTGGTTCGCGGGGGAGAAGGAGCCGAGGGCGGCGGCGGTCCAGGGGAAGGAGAGGTCGAGCCAGGAGGCGGGGGGCTCGAAGCGGAAGGCGAAGGGGGAGCGCTGGCGGAGGCGGTGGAGGACGCGCCAGCGGCGCGCGGCGGGGTCGCGGTCGTGGGACCCCGCGGCTCTCCGGGGCTCGGGAGGTGTGCGGAGGGCGGGCGGCAAGGAACGGGATCATTCCGCGGCGCCGCTCCCGGACAAGCGCGCCGTCGGCGGGCGCCCCTCGGCGCCGGGGGGCGCGTGGGACCGGAACTCGGAACAGCGGAAGGGCAGAGCAGCGGATCGGACTCGCGGCGGAGGCCGCCCGCGACGCCCGGGGCGGCCTCCGGTGCGCCGTTCTGCTGCTCGGGGGCACCTCCGCGGGCACGCGAACGCCCGGCATCGCCGGCCCGCCGTCCGGGATCTCCGGAAAGCGCTTCGCGGGGCGCGCGCCCCGCGAAGCGGCTCGGTTCGGACGCGGCGTCAGATCGTCGTGGGCGGCGTCGGCACGG
Organism: uncultured Phycisphaeraceae bacterium; assembly: GCA_964389385.1. GTDB lineage: Bacteria > Planctomycetota > Phycisphaerae > Phycisphaerales > UBA1924 > CAYMFP01. The sequence continues at coordinate 2,398 of CAYMFP010000086.1, forward strand.
GAGGCGTGGCGTACCAGCGCGGGTCGGCGCGGCCCGCGAGGTCGGGGACGGGCCCGTGGGGCTTGGGCTCGACGATGTGCTGGAAGGTCCCCTTGCCGTCGGGGGCGTGCCCGCGGGCCCAGCGGCCCTCGGCGCTCTCGGTGCCGGGCTTGGAGAAGTCCAGGAACGCGTAGCTGAAGTCCTTGGCCTCGAGTTCCTGCGGGAAGCTGCTGGGGCAGGGGGTGTCCTCGAGCCCGTCGGCGCGGAGTTCCTCGATGGCGGCGAGCCACTGGTTCTGGTGCATCGTGTCGCGGGCGATGAGGAAGCTGAGGAAGTCGCGGACGCCCTTGTCCTCGGTCATGTTGTAGAGGCGGCAGACCTGCAGGCGGCCCTGGCTCTCGGCCGTGACGTTCATGCGGAAGTCGGCGAGCAGGTTGCCGCTGGAGACGATGTAGGCGGCGGTCCAGCGGTTGCCCATGCTGTCGCAGGGGGCGGCGCCCTGCCCGAAGACGATCTGCGCCTGCGGGTTCATCGCGGCGGCCATCATCATGTCCTTGGGGCTCGAGCCGCCGAGGACGGCCTGGACGGCGCTGCTGCTCTTGGCGACGGCCTCGGTGGTGTCGGCGTCGGCGCCCTCGAGGAGCTGGGCGATCATGGTCGCGAGCATCTCGACGTGCCCGATCTCCTCCGTCCCGATGTCCAGCAGCATGTCGCGGTACTTCTGCGGGCCGCGGCAGTTCCAGGCCTGGAACAGGTACTGCATGAAGACGGAGATCTCGCCCCACTGCCCGCCGAGCACCTCCTGGAGCTTGCAGGCGAAGAGGGGGTCCGGGCGGTCGGGCTTGCAGTGGTACTGGAGGCGTTTGTCGTGGAAGAACATGAGGGGCCTTTCTGTGCTGCTGCGGACCCGCCGGGCCGCAGACGGCGGCGCCGGAGCGGCTCCGGCCGCGGTTCAAGGTGTCGCTCGTCCCTGCCCGGCGGAGTCGGAATCTGCGCCGCGGACGCGGAGGTCGGTCGGATGCGGGCGTCGCGTGCCGCCGGGCGGGGCTCAGTGGCGGCGGTTCGCGGCCGCGAGCAGCAGCCCGAGGCCCGCGACGGCGAGCCCCGCCGCGATCAGCACCTTCGGCACCGGGTCGTTCACGGGCTCCGGCACGGCGATGGTGCCGCTCTCGTCGAAGGCGGCGGGGCGGCCGACGTAGCGCCCGTGGCGCGGGACCGCCATGTCCTCGAAGTGCCCGGCGAGCCCCGCGAGCTGGCGCAGCATGAGCGGCCCGCGCATCGGCAGCCCGTGCCCGGTCGCGGCCGCGTTCGGACGCAGGGCCAGCAGGCGCCGGACGGAGTCCGCGGCGGCGCCCCAGTCCGGCGTGAAGTAGGCCGGCGGCCCGTGGATCTCGAGCTTCTGGTGGAAGACCGCGACGGCCGATTCCTGCTTGGTCGTCACGAACGCGTCGCCCGCGACGAGGGTGCGGTCCTGCTCGCGGAAGAGGGAGACGTGCCCGGGCGTGTGCCCCGGCGTGTGGACCCAGCGCCAGTCGGGCATGTTCGGGACCGGGCCCGTCCCGTCGCCGTTCTCGTCGAGGAGGATCAGCCGGTCGGAGACGTCGATCGGGCCGCGCGGGAACATCGGCGACGAGCGGGCCATCAGCCCGCCGCCGACGGTCGGGTCCGGCGGGGGGTACTTGGACCGGCCGGTGAGGAACGGGGCCTCGAGCCGGTGGGCGTAGACCGGCGCGTCCCAGCGTTCGGCGAGTTCGCGCAGCCCGCCGACGTGGTCGAAGTGCCCGTGGGTCAGCAGGATCCCGTCCGGGCGGGCGCCCTGTCCGAAGAGGGTTTCCGCCGCGCGGAAGATGGTGTGGGCCGTGCCGACGAGCCCGGCGTCCACGAGCAGCCAGCGCCCGCTGCGGACGTCGGCGATGAAGACGACGTTCACGATGCCGAGCTGGAGCAGGTGCACGCCCTGGGCGACGTGCTGGAGCTGCGGCCCGGAACGGGCGGTGACGCGGCGGGCGGGGGAGCGGCGCACGAGGTTGTGGTTCGCGACCATGAGAGCCATCCGGAGTGAAGGAAGCCGTGCGGTGGGTGCTTCTCCGCCTTCGCGGGCGAGGCCGGAGGGATGCCCGTCGGGCGGATCCGGCGCGAACGCCGCGGGCGCGGGCCCGGTTCCGGGGCGGCGTCACGAGGCTGCGGCGGAGGGCCGCGGGCCCGTACGATCCCGACGCATTGGACACGCGATGGGCATCTCCGGCTGAGGGCGTCGCCCGCGGGGCGTGGCGCGCGGTCGCTCGCCTGGGCGTGGTGGCCCTCGTGCTGGGGTGGGCGGCCTGGGGCGGGGCGGGGACGGCGCGGTTCGCCGCCGACGGCGGGGCGCGGACGCTCCCGCAGACGCCGCCCCAGACGCTGGCGAGCGCGACGCCGCCGCGGCGCGAGACGCCGCGGATCGAGCCGGGGCAGGCCCCGCTGATCGCGGCCGTCCGCGGCCCGAGCGGCCCGAAGATCACCGACCCCCCGCGCCCGCGGATCGCCGACGCCTCGCGCGAGGCCGAAGCACCGCGGCCGCAGGCCCGCGCCGGGCTGGCGTCGGACGGCTCACGCCCCGGCCCCCGGCGCGATCGGCCGCCGAGCCCGCTGCCGCGCGGGCCGCCGCTCGCCTGAGCCCGATCCCAGCGAGAACCGTTGCCGGCGCGCGGGCGGTGGAGCCGCTCCCGCGCCCGGCGTCATGCGCCGACGCGCGCCGCGATGCGATGCGCGCGGCGGCCGGCCCGTGCATCGGGCCGCTCGAGATCGGGGCTGGCGCGGCCGCCGGTGGTCGCCCGCCCGAAACAAGGAAGAACACGTGACCAACCTGGAACACGCCCGGGCGGGCGATGCCCCGTCCGGGCCGGCGCCCTCCGCCGCGGCCGGGGAGCCTCCGGCGCCCGCGGCGGAGTCGGCGTCCGGCTACGACACGAGCAAGGGATGCCTGCTCCTCGGGATCCTGGTCCTGATCAGCATCGGGCTGTTGGTGGCCGCGGTGCTGCTGCTGGGCAACCCCCGCGGCTGATGCCGACGCGCCCCGCGCCGCCCGGCGCGGGGCGCGATTCCACAAGGATGGGCGAAGGGCCGCACGCCCGAGAACCCGCCGGCGGGCGGCGTTCCGGCGGCCTCGGGCCGGGGCCAGCCCCTGCTGCGGGGAAGGCGGGGCGAAGCCGCTGCCGGAACCGGGCCCGCTCGCGCCGCTCCGCGCCGTGCGCGGCCCGAGGGGCGGAAACCCGCGGCGGCTCGGGCCGGGCGCCGCCGCCTCGGCGGAGCGTTGCAAACGCGGGCGCGGCGCGGGGACGCGCGGCCGTCCGCATACGATTGGGTCGGATGAGCAACACCCCGTCTCCGAGCGATGTCCAGTCTTCGTCGAACGCCGGTCAGGGCCCGAACGGGCCGGCGGAGGCCGGCGCTGCGCACGATCCCGGCACGGGCGGGGCCGCGGCCCTGGGCGGCAAGACCGCCAAGGTGACGCTGGCCGACGGCGAGAAGTGCGAGATCCGCAACTTCTCGATCATCGCGCACATCGACCACGGGAAGAGCACGCTGGCCGACCGGCTGCTGCAGGCGACGCAGGCCGTCTCGGAGCGCGAGGCGAAGGAGCAGCTGCTCGACTCGATGGACCTGGAGCGGGAGCGGGGGATCACGATCAAGGCTTCGGCCGTGACGGTGCTGCACGAGCACAAGGGCACGAAGTACATGCTCAACTTCATCGACACGCCGGGGCACGTGGACTTCGGGTACGAGGTCTCGCGGGCGCTGAAGGCGTGCGAGGGGGCGCTGCTGATCGTGGACTCGTCGCAGGGCGTCGAGGCGCAGACGGTGGTGAACACGTACCTCGCGGTCGAGCAGGACCTGGAGATCATCCCGGTCCTGAACAAGATCGACCTTCCGGCGGCCCGCCCGGACGAGATCGCGATGGAGGTCGAGCAGGTGCTCGGGCTGCCGGCGGAGGACTGCCTGGCGGTCTCGGCGAAGACGGGGCAGGGGATCCCGGAGCTGCTCGCGGCGATCTGCGAGAAGCTCCCCGGCCCGCGGGCGCAGAGCACGACGAAGACGCGGGCCCTGATCTTCGACGCGATCTACGACGACTACCGCGGCGTGGTGCTCTACGTCCGGATGTTCGACGGGCGGCTGAGGGTCGGCGACAAGATCCGCATGATGGGGATGCAGCGGACCTTCAGCATCACGGAGCTGGGCAAGTACACGCCCAAGCCGGAGAAGGTGCAGTCGATCGGCCCGGGCGAGACGGCGTACGTCGTCGCGAACATCAAGACGCTGGGCGACGTGCGGATCGGCGACACGATCACGATCGACCACGACCCGGCCGAGCGGGCGCTGGAGGGGTACGAGCCGCCGCGGCAGATGGTCTTCTGCGACTTCTACCCGGCGAGCACGGGGGACGCGAAGGGGAACGACTTCGAGGACCTGCGCGAGGCGATGGAGAAGCTCGCGCTGAACGACTCGAGCTTCACGTACCAGGCGGTGCACTCGGAGGCGCTGGGCTTCGGCTTCCGGTGCGGGTTCCTGGGGCTGCTGCACATGGACATCGTGCAGGAGCGGCTGGAGCGCGAGCACAACCTGGAGATCGTGCAGACGGCGCCGACGGTCTCGTACAAGATCGTGGTGCGCGGCAAGGACAACGAGCGGATCGAGCAGGAGATCCACAACCCCGCGGACCTGCCGGACATGGGCAGCGTGCTCGAGATCAAGGAGCCGATCTGCCAGGTGGAGATCATGCTCCCCAAGGACAAGGTCGGGGACATCATGAAGCTCTGCATGGAGCGGCGGGGGATCTTCAAGGCCCAGCAGTTCGTCTCCGACGTGCGCGACATGCTCACGTTCGAGCTGCCGCTCTCGGAGCTGATCTACGACTTCTACGACAAGCTCAAGGGCCTCACGTCCGGGTACGGGACGATGGACTACGAGGTCCTCGAGTACCGCAAGGACAACCTGGTCAAGGTCGACATCCTGATCAACGGGGACCCGGTGCCGGCGCTGGCGCTGATCACGCACCGCGACAAGGCCGAGCAGCGCGGGCGGCACCTGCTGACGAAGCTCAAGGAGCAGATCCCGCGGCACCAGTTCGAGATCCCGCTCCAGGCGGCGATCGGCGGGAAGATCATCGCCCGCGAGACGATCAAGGGCTTCCGCAAGGACGTCACGGCCAAGTGCTACGGCGGCGACGTGAGCCGCAAGCGCAAGCTGCTCGAGGCCCAGAAGAAGGGCAAGCAGCGGATGAAGACGATCGGCACCGTGACGATCCCGCAGGAGGCGTTCATGGCCGTGCTGGACACGGGGGACTGACCGCCGTTGCGTCGCCGCGGGGCCGCCCGCCGGCGCGCCGGAGCGGGCATCTGCCCGATGTCGCTGCTCGATCCGTGAGCACCGGCATCGGAGGACGAAGATGGCGAGCGACGCGAAGCCCCGGTCCGGAGCGGTGATTCCTGCGGACGACCCGCGGCGGCGGCTGGCGCTGGCGGATCCGGACGGGGAGGACGTGCCTCGCGTCGCCGTGGCCGGGGGGATCTACACCGTTCTTCTGACCGGGGCGGACACGGGCGGTCGGTACTGCCTGATCGAGATGCTCGTCCCGCCCGGCGGCGGGCCGCCCCCGCACCGGCACGACTTCGAGGAGATGTTCACCGTGCTGGAGGGAGAGATCCGGCTGACGTTCCGCGGAGAGGAGATCGCGGCGCGGGCGGGGCAGACGGTGAACATCCCGGCGAACGCGCCGCACGCGTTCCGGAACGTCTCCGACCGCCCGGCCCGGCTGCTGTGCATGTGCACGCCTCCGGGGCAGGAGGACTTCTTCCTCGAGGTGGGGGATCGGGTGGAGGGACGCGACGCACGCCCGCCGGAGCTGAGCGAAGAGGACAGGGCGGTGCGGCGGGCCAAGGCGCAGTCACTGGCGATGAAGTATCGGACGGAACTCCTGCAGGACGCCTAACGGCGGGGGCGGCGCCGGGGTGGAGGCGATCGTCTCGCGGGAGCCCCGGCGGATCCCCGGCTCGGGGCTTCGGAGCCCGCCGGCCCGCACCTGCGCGCCTCCAGAAACGACGGCCGGTCGGAACTTCGCGTTCCGTCCGTGTGCGCGTTCCGCTATCGTCGGAGCGCCCCAACCGCACCCTTCCGGGAGAGATCCGTGCTCAAGACCACCGCCGCCCTCCTCGCCGCCGCCACGCTCGCCCCCGCCCTCGCCGCGCCCTTCACGGTCGACGAGGCCGCCTCCACCGGCTCCCTCTCGGCCGAGGCGAGGCTTCTCGGGCAGACCAGCGCCGACGCCGAGGTTTCCGCCATCACCGGCACGGGCTCGTTCGAGGTCACCCCGCCCCCGAACGCCACCATCTCCTTCTCGGGCGTCGAACTCTTCCTCGAGCCTTCCGTCGCCCTCCAGTTCAGCTTCGTCTTCCCCTTCATCGGGACGGTCCTGATCGACGTCGAGGCCGCGGACGCGGTCATCACCTACGCCGGCGAGCCCGCCGGCCCGGTCGAGGTCGCGGCCGACGGCTCGTTCACCTTCCCCGGGCTCCTCTTCGCGGCCAGCGGCACCGTGACGGCCTCGTCCGGCGGCGCGATCATCCAGACCTTCGACCTCGCCACCCTGGAGTCGGAGCCGACGGACGTGAGCGGCGCCGTCGTCTTCGACGGCGACCAGGCCACCGTCACCTTCACCGCCACGTTCGAGGGCGCCCAGACGTTCGAGGTGCTCGGCGCCCCCGGCACGGTCGACTTCACCGCCACGGCCACGGCCGTGCTGGTCGGTGCGGTCGCCGAGCCCTGCCCGGCCGACTTCGACGCCGACGGCTCGGCCGACGTGAACGACCTCCTCGGCTACCTGGGCGCCTTCCGCACCCAGGACGCGGCCGCCGACTTCGACGGCAGCGGCGCCGTCGACGTGAATGACCTGCTGGGCTTCCTCGGCGCCTTCCGCCGGGGGTGCTGAAGCCGGGAACCCGGAGCAGCAGAAAGCAGGGCAGCGGATCGGAACCGCTGCGGACGCCCCGCGATGGACGGCCGTGGCAGGTTCCGATCCGCTGCCCTGCCGCTCCGGGTTCCGCCGTTCCGGGCCCCGGCCCCGCCTCGTCCGGCCGCCGCGTCCCTCTTAGACTCCCTCCCACCCCACCGGGAGTTCCGATGCCCAGCGCCGCGACCACCGCCGCCGACCTCGCCCTCAACGGCGGGACCCCCGTCTTCTCCAAGCCCGTCCCTTTCATGGCCCTCGGGCTCCACGAGTCGGACATCGAGGCCGCGACCGAGGTCCTCAGGAGCGGCATGCTCCGCGCCGCGAGCAAGTGCGCCGAGTTCGAGAAGCGCTTCGCCACGGCCACCGACGCCAAGCACGCCCTCACCTGCGCCAACGGCACGTGCGCCCTCCAGCTCGCCTACGAGGCCCTGCTGAAGCCGGGGGACGAGGTGATCGTTCCGGCGTGGACGTACATCGCCACGGCCAGCATGCTCGTCGCCCGCGGGTGCCGGCCGATCTTCTGCGACTCGCTCGAGGACACCTACCAGATCGACGTCGCCGACGCCGAGCGCCGTATCACGCCGAACACCAGGGCCATCGCCTGCACGCACCTGTACGGCATCCCGGTGGACATCGACGCCGTCGAGCGCCTCGCCGCCAGGCACGGGCTCATGGTCATCTACGACGCCGCGCAGGCCCACCTGGCCACCTACCGCGGCAAGGGCATCGGCGCCTTCGGCAACGCCGTCACCTACTCGTTCTACGCCACCAAGAACCTCGGCACCGGCGAGGGCGGGATGGTGACGACGAACGCCGAGAACACCGCGTACGACATGTCGCTCCTCCGCTCGCACGGGGAGACGGAGAAGTACCTGCACGAGCGCGTCGGGTACAACTACCGGATGAACGACATCACCGGCGCGATCGGGCTCAGCAAGCTCCACCGCCTGCCGGCCGAGACCGAGCGCCGCCGCGCCGTCGCGGACCGGTACCACCGGCTCTTCGACCAGCTCGCGGCCGACGGGCTCCCGATCGGGCGCCCCGTCCCCACCGAGGGGACCGAGCCCGCCTGGCACCTCTACTCGCTGCGGATCGAGCACGAACGCCTGACCTGCTCACGCGACCAGTTCTCCGAGGCCCTGAAGGCCGAGGGCGTCCCGAGCGCGGTGCACTACCCCAAGAGCCTCACCCGCCAGCCGGCCTTCCGCGAGCACGTCACGGACCACCCGCCGGTGGCCGACCGCCTCGCCTCGCGCGTGCTCAGCATCCCGATCCACCACGAGATCACGGACGAGCAGGCCGACCGCGTGGCCGAGGCCGTTGCGAAGGTCGCCCGGGCCTACCTCGCCTGATCCCGCACCCCCACCCCACCCCCCGCCC
>CAYMFP010000087.1:0-7800 GCA_964389385.1 uncultured Phycisphaeraceae bacterium
GGCGGGACGGTGGGGGAGGTGACGCGGCGGGTGCGGGAGCGGTGGTTGGAGATGGTGCAGGGTTAGTCCGGGGTGACGCGCATCAGGCCGCGGCGGCCTCATTCGTGCCACCGGGCTCGTTGAGCATCAGGCGAGGACGAAGCTGCGTTCGGTCCAGAGCTTCTCGATGCGGTCGTTGAAGGAGCCGCGGTCGCCGAGTTCGGTGCCGCAGGCGACGAGCAGGTCGATCAGGCCGAGGTAGTCGCTCACGGCGATGTACTCGCGGGCGACCCGGGGCGGGGTCGTGTTCCTGCCGGCCTGGACGGCCGCGAGGTCGGCCATGTTGTGGTAGTTCCCCAGCGGCAGGCAGAGGCAGGTGGCCTGGTAGCCGTAGGCGCAGAAGACGGAGGCCTCGCAGGCGCCGCCGGCCATGAGCTTGCGCTGCCAGCGCCCCACCCCCGCGCCGCCCAGATCGCCCTGCTTCTGGTTCGCGCGGGGCTGGGCGGGGCGCTGGAAGAGGTCTTCGGCGACGGCGGCGACGGCGCTGGTGAGCTGCGGGCTGAAGACGCTGATGCGGTCGCCGACGCGGACGATGGGCCCGCCGCCGATCGGGGAGTCGTGCGGGAAGCTGCGGGAGTTCTCGAGCGCCAGGATGCGGGCGTTCTTGGGCATCGTGCCGCTGCGGGCGGCGCCGATGGCGCCGACGAAGCCGATCTCCTCGGCCCGGGTGAGGAGCACGCGGGCGTCGGCGGTGCGCTCGCCGGCGGCGCGGAGGAGGCGGAGTTCCTCGAGCGCGGAGAGCGCGGCCGCGAGGGCGGCGAGGTCGTCGCACGCGGGCGTGTGCAGGCAGGCGTGCGTCTCGCCGGCGCCGTTGTCGGTGTCGAGGATCTCGGGCCCGGGGAGTTCCCAGGTGGCGACGTCGCCGACGGTGACCTCGGCCGGGCGGTCGAGGCGGGCCGCGACGTCGTTGAACGGCTCGCCCTCGGTGAGGGAGGCGACGGTCGCGCCGACGCCGTCGAGCCCGTCGTGGATCGTGATGCGGGCGTCGGTGAAGTAGTCCTTCATGACGCCGCCGCGGAAGGAGAGGCGGACGGTGTCCGGGCCGGTTTGCTCCTCGACGACGAAGGCGGGGTGGTCCAGGTGGGCGGTGAAGTAGACGGGGGCCTCGTCGGAGTCGGCGTCGACGAGGGCGAGGGTGATGTTGCCGTGCTGGTCGCGGGTGAGGAGGACGCCCTCGCGGTCGCTGGCCCAGGACTCGACCCACTGCACGACGCGGTGCTCGCGCCCGGCGGCCGTGGGGATCGGCGTGACCTGCTTCAGCCAGTCGAGGTAGAGGCCTTCACGGGAGCGATCGAAGGGCATGGGCGCATGGTATGCGAGAGGGCAGATGGCAGAGGGGCAGATGGCAGAGGGGGATGTCGCCGTGCGCCCGCACGCCTCCTCATCTGCTCTCTGCCCATCTGCCATCTGCGATCTCCGCTCGCTAGAGCGGCAGATCTATGGAGAAGGTGAAGAGGCGGTCCTCGTCGAGGTCGGCGTCGAGGATGGGGAAGCCGAAGTCGAAGGCGAGCGGGGCGGGGCTGAGCTGCGGGACGTAGAAGCGGATGCCGACGCCGACGGAGACGCGGTAGTCCTCGAAGCCGGGCTCCTCGAGGACGGTGCCGGTGTCGACGAAGAAGACCAGGGAGAGGGTGTCCTCGAAGATCGGCTGGTTGAGCTCGAGCCCGGCGAAGAAGAGCCACGTGCCGCCGATGGGGTCGTCGCCCTGCTCGCCGGTGTCGTTGCGGATGCCCTTGGGGCTGACGGTGCGGAAGTCGAAGCCGCGGAAGGACTGCCCGCCGAGGTAGTAGCGCTCGAAGATGGGGACGTCGTCCTGCCCCTGCGGGATGTATCCGACGCGGGTGGTGAGGCTGAGGACGGTGGCGCGGTCGAGGTAGTCGCGGCGGAGGGGGATGAAGACGCGGTGCTCGGCGTCGATGCTGGTGAAGGTGAAGTCGCCGCCGAGGGCGCCGACCTGCTCGATGCCGGCGCGGGTGGCGGCGCCGCGGGTGGGCCGGTACGGGTCGTCGAGCGTGTTGCGCGAGAGGGTGAAGCCGATGCCGGTGATGTGGTTGCTGCCCTCGACCTCGAAGATGTCGACGGGGCGGTCCTCCTCGATGTCCTCGAGCTCGATCCCCTCGACGCGGAGGGAGACCCCGCCGGTCCAGAGGGTGCCGAAGCGTCGGCCGAGCCCGAGGCGGGCGCCGACGCGGACCTCGTCGTACTGGCGGTAGTCGCGGGAGCGGTAGTAGATCGAGCCGCTGCCGGAGTAGTCCGTCTCGAACAGGTACGGCTCGGAGAGGGAGATGCTGTAGGTCTCGCTGCGGTCGCCGGGGAGGGCCTCGACCTGGAGCGTCTGCCCGCCGCCGCGGAAGGCGCGCCCGCTGAAGAGGTCGCCGAAGGAGTCGGGCGTGTCGGTGATGTCGAAGTTGCGCTGCGTGAGCGCGATGCGCCCGACGACGCCGGAGTCGGAGGAGACCGCGCCGCCGAGGGCGAAGCTGCCGGTGTTCGTCTCCTCGACCTCGACGAGCACGTCGCGGTACTCCGGGTCGGCGGGGTCCGGCGGCTGGAGCGTGATGTTCACGCTGCCCGGCGCGAAGATGCGCATGCGGTCGAGGCGCTGCCGGCTGCGCGCGATGGCCGTCGTGTCCAGCGGGCGGTCGGGGCGGACCTCCACGTGCCGGCGGATCACCTTGTGCTGCGTGATCTCGTTGCCCTGGATGATGACCTCGCCGGTGCGGAAGCGCTGCCCCTGCGTGATGTCGAGCCGCAGGTCGACGATCGGGGCGGCCGGGTCGCGCAGCTCGCGGCGGACGATGCGGGCGTCGGTGAAGCCGAGCTTGCCGTAGGCGTTGCTGACGGCCTCCAGGCTGCGGCGGAGTTCGGTGAGGGCGTAGACGTCGCCGGGCTTGAGCGTCAGCAGCCCGAGGATCTGCCCGTCGGTGTAGACGCGCTCGGCCTCGCCGGCGTCGAGGTGGTTCAGCGTGACCGAGCGGAGGGTGTAGAGCGGCCCCTCCTCGATGAGGAACGTCACGATCGCCTCGCGCCCGTCCGGGCTCGGGCGGATGACGCGGTCGGCCCGCACGTCCAGGTAGCCGCGGTCGCGGTAGAAGCGGATGAGGTTGCCGACGTCGGAGTCGAGCGTCTCGTCCTCGACCGCGCCCTTGCGGATCAGGGGGACGTACTCCTCGGTGTCGACCTCGCGGCGGAGGATGCGGTCGGCGAAGGCCTCGTTGCCCTCGAAGCGGATGTCGGTGATCCGCACCCGCTCGCCCTCGCGGATCCGGAAGAGGACGATGCCGCTCTCGGCCAGCTCCTCCTCGTCGACCGTCACCTCCGCGAGGTAGAAGCCCTGGGCGCGGTACAGGTTCTCGATCCGCCGGGCCGCGCGGTCGACCTGGAAGCGGTCCACCGGGGCGCCCACGAGCACGTCCACGGCCTCGGCGATGCGGCGGTCCGGGATCCGCGTGTTGCCCACGGCCTGGACGTCCTGGACGATCGGCTGCTCGACGACCTCGAAGATCGCGGCGACGGAGCCGTCGTCGAAGCGCTGCACGCGGGCCTCGACGCGGGCGAACCGCCCGAGCCGGTTGAGGCGGTCGACGTCGTCGTTCAGGGTCTCGATCCGCAGGGGGGCCCCGGCCGCGGTTCGGATGTTGTTCAGCGCCATGTCCCGCGCCTCGCGGGAGAGCGGCTCCACCCCCTCGGGCGAGCGCACCACGATCTCGCGGACGGGGCGGTCGGCGAGGTTCTCCAGCACGCCGGCGCCCGGAGGGGGCGCGGGCTGCGCGGCCGCGGCGCGGGCCGCGGGCAGGCCGGCGGCGAGCCCGGCGAGGAGGACCGTCATGGCGGCGGGTCTGCGGGTCACTGAGGCGGGGAGGATAGCCGCTCGTGCCCCGATCTGCGGGCGCCGACGCGGCGCCCGCGGCCGGTGTGGAGCCGGGGGGGGATGGGGGTGGGGTCGAGGTGGAGCGAGGGTGACGGCGGGGTGGGGTTTCTTCCCGGGGCGGCGGCGGGGGGGGCGGGCGGCTTGTTACTGGAGGTTCACCGGCATGACGACGTAGACGAAGTCCTGCCCGCTCTTGAACAGTCCGGGCTTGTTCGGGGCCTTGAGTTCCATCACCACGCTCGGATCGCTGATGACCTTGAGCGCGTCGGTCAGGAAGGCGGGGTTGAAGCCGATCTCGATGTCGCCCCCGTCCATCCCCGCGAGGTCGACGGTGACGGTCGCCTCGCCCATCTCCGGCGCGCGGCTGGAGAGCTTGAGGCGCTTCTCCCCGCTGGCGAAGCTCATGCGCACGCCCCGGCTCTCCTCGTTCGTGAGCAGGGCGGCCCGGCGCACGGCCGAGGCGAGCACGTCCCGGTCGAACGTGACCTTGATGTCCTGGTCCTTCGGGATCACGTCCTCGTACGGCGGGAAGGTCCCCTCGACGAGGTTGCTGGAGAGCACGGCCCGGCTCTCGTCGTCCCCGTCGCCGAAGCGGAAGACGATCTGGTTGTCCGTGATCGCCAGCGTGACCGGCTCGTCGGCGTCCTCGATGAGCTTCTGGAGGGTGTTGAGGGCCTTGGTGGGGACGATGCAGGTGACGGGCTCGCCCCCGGCGTCGCCGAGCTGGGCCCGGGAGAGGGCCAGGCGCCGCCCGTCGGTGGCGACCAGCTCCAGGCGCTTGCCGTCGCGCTTCACGAGCACCCCGTTGATCGCGTAGCGGCTGTTCTCGCGGGCCGTGGCGAAGACGGTGCGGGAGATGAGCTGGCTGAGGGTGCCGGCGGACTGGGTGAAGACAGCCTTCGCCGGGGGCTGCCCGCCCTTGCCCTGGACGATCGCGTCGAACTCCGGGAGGCGGGGGAACTCCGCGGGGGGGAACCCGTGGAGCTGGAAGTGGGCGTCCTGTCCCCGGATGTGGCAGATGTCCCCGTCGCTCTCGAGGGTCAGGCTCGGCTCGTGCTCCTCGGCCGAGACGATCTGGCGGAGCGTCGCGGCCGGGATCAGGGCCTCGCCGGGCTCCTCCACGCTCACCTGCCCGAGGGCGAGGGTGAGGGAGATCTCCGCGTCGGTGGCGGCGAGCTGGAGTTCGCCGGCGCCCCCGTCGCGCGTCGCGGTCACCTTGACGCACGTCAGCTGCGGGCGGGGGGTTCGTGCCGAGACCACGCCGGAAACGAGGTTGATGGCGTCGAGAAGGGCCGCGCGGTCGCAGATGACCTTCATGAAGGTGCTCCTGGGCGGGAGGTTTGAGGAGGCCCCGCCCGCTTGCCACACCCTTCGACGACGGCGATTTTCTCGTCGCCCCCGCCTCCGGGGATCGCAAGACATCGTGGTGCTGGGCGGAGTGTACCCCAAGCGGACGGGCTTGGCGCGCCGGGAAGGGCGTGGGCGGGGGCGGATCCGCAACCTCTGCGCCCCGGGCTGAGCCCGTCGCGCCCCGGTTTCCGGGCCGGCGGGGCATTCCGGCCGGTTGTTTGTCTACACTAGCCGTCCCGGTGCCCGGTCGGCTGTCGTTCTCCCGAACGGGCGCAGGGCAACGAGAACGCGACGCCGTTCCTCCGGCGCTGCACCGATCCTCGTCCTGTCCTGGGATTGGGCGGGCGGAGGGGCGGCGGCAGGCCCCACCTCCCCGCCCGGCGGGGATGAGAGCAGGAGGAACCGGCGAATGTCATTCGAAGCCGCCGTTCACGCGCAAGCCATCGAACTCGACCGTCTCTCTCTCGAGATGACCGCCGCCTCCGGGTCGGGTCACCCGACGACGGCGATGAGCCTCGGGCACATCGTCACCGTCCTCATGTTCCATTCCATGCGCTGGTCGCCGGACTACCCGGACTGGCCGACCAGCGACCGCCTGGTGCTCAGCGAGGGGCACGCCGTCCCGATCGTCTACGCCGCGGCCGCGCGGCTGGGCGTGATGGTCGGACGCCCGGGGGAGGAGCGCCGCAAGCTGACGGTGGAGGACCTGAAGACGCTGCGGGAGAAGGACAGCGTGCTCGACGGGCACCCGAACCCGATGGAGGGGTTCCCGTTCTTCGACGCGGCGACGGGCTCGCTGGGGATGGGGCTCTCCGCGGCCGCGGGCATCGCGCTGGCGGCGCGGCTGGACGGGGTGGACAAGCGCGTGTACTGCATCATCGGCGACGGGGAGTCGCGCGAGGGGCAGGTCACCGAGGCGCTGGACTTCATCCAGGACCACAAGCTCACGAACGTGCTGCCGATCTTCAACTGCAACGCGTACGGGCAGGCCGGCGCGGTGAGCGAGCAGCAGTCGCCGCGTCGGCTCGCGGCGAAGCTCGAGGCCGCCGGGTTCCAGGTGGCGGTGATCGACGGGCACTCGCCGCGTGAGATCAAGGACGCGTTCGACCGCTTCGCGGGGCTGGGCGAGGGCGACGCGCCGATGGCGGTGGTGGCGAACACCGTGAAGGGGTGGGGCGTCGAGTCGGTGATGGGGCACGGGCACCACGGCAAGCCCGTGACGGGGCAGGCGCTCCAGGAGGCGTTCCAGGAACTCAACGAGCGGCGGGTGGAGCTGACGAGCAGCCTCGGCTCGGCGGACAGCTTCCAGATCAACCCCCCGGCGGACGAGCCGCCGGAGAAGCAGCAGCCGGCGGAGATGCCGCGCCTCGGCGACTACGCCAAGCAGCTCGACATGGTGAGCCTGCTGCAGACGGGCAAGATGGCGACGCGGCGGGCGTACGGCCTCGCGCTGCGGGCCCTCGGGCACGCGAACCCGGACGTGGTGGTGCTCGACGCGGACGTCTCGAACTCCACGTTCGCCGAGACGTTCGCCAAGGACAAGGACCTGGCGCCGCGGTTCGTCGAGTGCAAGATCGCCGAGCAGAACATGGTCACGGTCGCGGCCGGCATGGCCGCCGGCGGCAAGATCCCGTTCTGCTCGACCTTCTCGAAGTTCTTCACCCGCGCCTACGACCAGATCGAGATGGCGATGATCGGCGGGGCGAACATCAAGCTCGTCGGGTCGCACTCGGGGATCACCCTCGCGGCCGACGGGCCGAGCCAGATGTCGCTGCCCGACGTCGCCTGGTTCCGCTCGCTGGCGACGGCGCGCGACCACCGCGGCAACCCGGGCTGCTACATCCTGCAGCCGGCGGACGCCTACGCCGCGTACGCCCTCACCGGCGTGATGGCCGAGTACGAGGGCCTCTGTTACATGCGGACCCTCCGGGCCGACACGGAGTTCATCTACTCCGATGAGCACGTCTTCAACCTCGGCGGGTTCGAGGTGCTCAACGAGGGGCGGGACATCGTGCTCGCCGCCGCGGGGTACATGGTCCACGTCGGGAACCAGGTCGTCGAGGCGCTGGACAAGATGGGCATCTCGGCGACGCTGCTGGACATGTACTCGATCCCGTTCGACGAGGAGAAGCTCCTCGACGTGGTGGCGAACAACGGCGGGTACGTGATCAGCCTCGAGGACAACTACGGCGCGGCCCTCGGCTCGGCGATCGCGGACGCGATCGTCGGCTCCGGCGACGGCTTCACGCTCGAGCAGATGCACGTCCGCCGCATCCCCAAGAGCGCGAAGACCGAGCAGGAGATGCTGCAGATGTGCGGGCTCACGGCCGACGACGTCGTGAAGAAGGTCCGCCAGATGCTGCAGGTCGCGTGAGAACAGTTTGCGGCGCGGCTCCGTCCCGGAGCCGCGTCTCTTCAACCCGGAGCGCCAGCGACCCCGGGGCCCGCAGCAACGGCGCCCGATGGTCTCTCAAGCGCCCCGGTCAGCACCCGTCAGCATCCCGGCTTTCTGAGGATGCTTGCCCGGCGGCGCGTGGTCTCGG
>CAYMFP010000087.1:7900-10702 GCA_964389385.1 uncultured Phycisphaeraceae bacterium
GGGCGGGTTTGCCGGTTCGCCGTGGTCGCTGGCGCCCCCCGGTTCACGGCAGGCGGTTGAGGCGTTCGTTCCACGGCGCCCCGCCCAGGTCCGGATCGAGCGTCCGCAGCCGCAGCAGGTGGGTTCGGGCGGCCGCCCGTTCCGCCTCGTCGCCCTCGGCCGCGACCGTCTCCAGCAGCAGCGTCCAGGCGTGCCAGGCGAGGTCCGACGCCGGCTCCGGCATCCCCGCGGTGAGCGACCGCAGGACGGCGAAGCCTTCTTCCGTACGCCCCAGCGCCAGCAGCGCCCGCGCCCGGGCGAGCGCGGCCGCGGGGCGGGCGCTCTCCGGCACCGACGCACTCTCCAGCAGGCGCAGCGCCTCGGCCGGGTCGTCCGCGAGGACGCGCTCGGCCAGCACCGCCCGCAGTGCTCCGGCTCGCTCGGTGGGCGCCTCGAACCGCTCCGCCAGCGCCAGGGCTCGTTCCAGCACGTTCACGGCCGGGACCCTTTCCCCTTCGAGCGCCCGGGCCGCGACGCCCACGGCCAGGTCGCCCGCGTGCCCCCGCAACTCGGGCCCGAGCCCCGCCGCGTCCACGCCCTCGAGCAGCGCGAGCGCCGCGTCCAGGTCCAGTGCGGCGCGGTCTTCGCCGAGCCCGGCCGTGCGGCGAGCGAGCATCAGCCGCCACAGGTTCGCGTCCGGATCCCGCGGCAGGCGCTCCACCGCGAGCGCGAGCAGTTCGTCCCGGCGCTCGCCCTCGGTGAGCCGCACGGCCCGGCGCAGCGCCTCCGGCGTCCGCTCGCTGCGGGGGTAACGCTCGGCGATCGCGGCGAGGATCTCCCCCGCTTCGGCGTTCGACCCCGCCCGCAGCAGCGCGGCCGCACGCTCCCACGCGGCGTCGGCCGCGATCGCCTGGTCGCCGGCCTCGGCGGCGCTCCGCTCCGCCGCGGCCAGAAGCTCCAGCGCGCCGGGCTCGTCCCCGGCCTCCATCCGCTCCAGGGCCTCGGCCATCGCGGCGAGCGGCGGGCCTTCCGCCGCGTCCACGGAATCCGTCACCGCCAGGGCGAGCTTGCCGAGCACCCACCGGCGGCGGACCTCCGGGTTCGGCATCAGCCCCGCGTCGGCGTCCAGCGCCGCCAGGGGCGCCAGACGCTCGGCGGGCGGAAGCAGACGGTTCGCCGCGGAGGCCTCGCCGGTCAGCCCGCGCCAGGCCGGGGCCGCGGCGAGCCCGACCTCGCGCAGCACCGCGCCCGCCCGCTCCCGCGCGGCCTGCCACGAGGCGGCGTCCGGGGCGTAGCGGAGGGCGAGCAGGGCTGCCTCGCCGGCGTCCTCCGGGCGCGGCGCGAGGTCGCGCCGCTCGCCGAGCAGCGCCAGCAGCGCCGCCCACCCCTCCGCCCACCCCTGGTCGCCGCTGGAGGAGTCGCCCGCACGCCCCGCGATCAGCAGCCCGGCGGCCGCGTCGAGCCGGCGGCGGAAGTCCGCCGCGGCGTCCATCAGCACGAGCCCCTCGACCGCACCGGCCGCGGCCTGCCCGAGCGAGGCCCGTTCGCCGGCTTCGTCGTTGGCGGCCGCGGCGAGGACGGAGGCCCGGGCCCGGAGCAGCGCCGGGCGTGCGTCGTCGGTCAGCCCGGCGAGCGCGGGGTCCTCCAGCGCGGCGAGCACCGCCGCGGCTTCCTCGAGCACCGCGGCCCGCTGCGCCTCCGAGGGCAGGCCGAGCAGGACGGTCCGCCCCTCCTCGCGGACGCGGGCGAGACGGGCGGCGAGTTCGCCGAGCAGGCGTTCGGCGGCGGGGGGCGTCGGGCGCAGGGCCGGCCCGGTCTCTTCCGGGCCGGCCGCGGCGCCGAGTTCCTCCAGGGTGAGGATGCGGTAGCTCGTCGCGGGGTCGTCGCCGTGCTCGGCGGCGATGGCGCGCAGGATGCCGGTCGGATCCTCGTCGATGAACTGGATCGCTTTGATGACGGTCGCGCGCCGCCCGCCCCCACCCCCGAGCAGCCCGCGCCGGCGCGGGTTCAGCTCCTCGAGTTCGGCGAGGATCGCCTCCCGCCCGCTGCCCCACTGCGCGTTCGGGCCGGAACGCTCGATGGAACGCGTGAGGACGAAGGCGAGTTCGGGGCGTCGCTCCAGCGCCTCGCGGAGCCCGGCCTGCGGGTTCGAGCGCCCGCCGGGCACGGCCTCGTCCAGGAAGCGCTCGGCCCGGGCGATGTTCGCCGGCGTGGCCCGGAGCAGCCCTTCCGGCGGGAACGACCGGGTTCCTTGGTCGCCCTCGCGCTCGGCGAAGAGCACGACGGCGAAGCGCTGCGTCGGGCTCAGCCGGCGGAGCGAGCCGCGGAGGTGCTCGACGACCATCGAGAGGCTCGTGGCCATGGGGCCCGAGGTGTCGACGGCGTAGACGATCGAACCCGCGGCGCGGGAGCGCAGCCCGCCGAACGCGGCCGAGGCGGTGCGTCCGGCCTCCTCGGAGGCGAGCGTCGGCGCGCCGCGCCCCTCGCCCGTGCGCGCGAGCGAGGGGAGGGCGCCCCCGGCGCCGGCGAGGGAGGGCAGCTCCGGCGGGGGCGCATCCAGCGATGGAGCGGCGGCGGCGGCGCCCGCGGCCCGGGCGAGCCCGGAGGCGGGGGGGTCCGCGGGCATCGCGGGCGGCGCCGGGGCCCAGGCCGGCGCGGCGATCGTCACCTCGCCGAGCGGGAGGCGTTCCTCGTCCGCGGCGGGCAGGACGGCGATGGTCACGAAGAAGACGCCGGCGAGGAGCCCCGCGTGCACGGCGAGGGAGACCCCGGCCGGCAGCCCGAGCGTCGCGGCTCGGCGCAGCGCGGGGGGGAGGCGGGGGC
>CAYMFP010000088.1:0-10698 GCA_964389385.1 uncultured Phycisphaeraceae bacterium
ATGGTCACCGCGGGCATCTACCTGATCGCCCGCATGTACCCGGTCTTCCTGATCTCCGAGCACGCCCTCCCGATCGTCGCCTGGATCGGCACGATCACCGCCCTGCTCGCCGCCACCATCGGGATGGCGCAGTTCGACATCAAGCGGATCATGGCGTACTCGACGGTCTCCCAGCTCGGCTACATGTTCGCCGGGCTCGGGGTCCTCTCGACGGTGGGGGCCGCGTACCACGTCCTCACGCACGCGTTCTTCAAGGCCCTGCTCTTCCTCGCCTGCGGCGCCGTCATGCACGGCTTCGCCGGGCAGCTCGACCTCCGCCGCCTCTCCGGCCTCTGGAGCGTCCCCGGCTGGCGCATCGTCACGATCGCGATGTTCGTTGGATGCCTGAACCTCGCCGGCTTCCCCCTCACCGCCGGCTACTTCTCCAAGGACACCATCCTCGCCGAGGCCTTCGTCACCCCCGGCGGCGCCGTCATCGGCTGGATCCTCCTCTTCACCGCCGGCCTGACCGCCTACTACACCTTCCGCGTCTTCTACCGCGTCTTCACCGGACCGGTCGAGTACCACCCCGGCGAGGAGTTCCACGCCGACGCCGGGCATCACGACGCGGCGCACCACGCCGGCGATCCCCACGCGGCGGCCGACGCCGCCGAGGAGAAGCACTTCGCCGAGAAGGCCCACGACCCGCACACCGACGCGGGCGGGCACGCCGGGCACGGCGGCTTCCACCCGCACGCGCCGGGCTGGGCGATCAACTCCGTCCTCGCCGTCCTCGCCGTCGTCTCGATCCTCGCCACCGGGCTCTACTTCGTCGGCGGGGGGGAGGCGACCGTCGGCGGGCAGCACGTCAAGACCAAGCACTACGCGGCGAACATGGTGCAGAACTCCTCCGCCGCGTTCGTGACGCCGTACGACCACCACGCCTTCCACGCCGACCACGACGCCCACCCCGCCGAGGACGACGCCTCCCGCGTCGCCGCGGGCGAGGCCCCGAGCTACGAGCACACCGCCGAGACCACCCACCCCACCCACGCCGGCCCCGGCGTCGGCCCCCGCGGGGAGATCGCCGAGCCCCGCACGCTCTTCGGCGAGGACCCGCACAAGGTCATGTACTTCGTCTCGGCGGTCTTCGGCATCGTCGGCATCCTGATCGCCGCGGTGCTGCACGCCCCGAAGGGCAGCCCCTTCGGCTTCTTCCTCGGCTCCCGCACCGAGGCCGGCCGCACCCGCACCGACGCCATCGCCGCCCGCCTCGGCCCGATCCCGAAGTGGGCCGAGAACAAGTGGTACGTCGACGAGTTCTACAACTTCCTCGTCCGCGTCCCGCTCCTCTCGATCGCGCACATCAGCCACTGGATCGACAAGGGCGTGGTCGACGGGATCGTGAACGGCTTCGGGGCCCTGCCGCGCCGCATCGGCCGCGGCCTCCGCCCCAGCCAGTCCGGCGTCCTGCACGGCTACGCCGCCGGGATGGTCGGCGGGATCGCCGTCCTCCTCGTCCTCCTGCTCGTCATCCTCGTCGCCGGGCGCGCGTTCACCCAGCCCGCGTCCGCCGACGCCCCGGCCGCGGAGGCTCGCGGCGAGTTCCACCCCGCCGCCGGAGAATCCGCCCTCACGCTGGGGGTCTCCCGATGAACCCCATGCCCCTGACCTCCCTGCTCGCCCTCGCCGCCGACGCCTCCGCGACGCCCGCCGCCGCGGCCGGGGCGGCATCCGCCGGGGGATGGATCCTCCCCCTCCTCATCGTCGTCCCCGTCGTCTTCGCGGTCCTGATCGGCTCCCTGCGGGAGGCCTCGGCCGCCAAGCTCGGGCTCGCCGGGTCGCTCGTCTTCTTCGCCCTCACCCTCGTGGCGATGTTCGCGTACGACTGGTCCGACGCCGCGGCGTACGGGCTCACCGCCCGCGTCGACTGGATCCGCGAGTTCGGCCTCTCCTTCAGCCTCGGCGCCGACGGCGTCTCGATGGTCCTCATCGCCCTCACCGGGCTGCTCGCCCCCGTCTGCGTGCTCGTCTCGCTCACCGCGATCGACCGCCGCCGCAAGCTCTTCTACGCCTGGCTCATGGCCCTCCAGGCCGCGATGATCGGCGTCTTCGCCGCGCGCGACCTGCTCGTCTTCTACATCTCGTTCGAGTTCACGCTGCTCCCGATGTACATCCTGATCAGCGTCTTCGGCTCGACGAACCGCAAGAAGGCCGCCACCAAGTTCTTCCTCTACACCTTCACCGGCTCGCTCATCACGCTCGCCGGCCTCTTCTACGTCGTCTACAGCTTCTACGAGCAGCACCAGGAGTGGACGCTCGACATCGCCGCCCTGGGGGGCCACTGCCGCACGCTGCCGCTCGAGACGCAGGCGCTGGTCCTCGCCGCCATGCTCGCCGGCTTCGCGGTCAAGGTCCCCCTCTTCCCCGTCCACACCTGGCTCCCCCTCGCCCACACCGAGGCGCCCACCGCCGGCTCGGTCGTCCTCGCCGGCGTGCTCCTCAAGCTCGGCACCTACGGCTTCTACCGCTTCGTCCTCCCCTTCGTCCCCGCCGCGGCCTACGAGTACGCGCCCGCCATCGCCGTCCTCTCCATCGTCGGCATCCTCTACGCCGGGCTCATCTGCTGGGTGCAGCGCGACATCAAGAAGCTCGTCGCCTACTCCTCCGTCAGCCACCTCGGCTTCTGCGTCCTCGGCCTCTTCACGCTCAACACCACCGGCCTCACCGGCTCCGTCCTCTACATGATCAACCACGGGCTCTCCACCGGCGCCCTCTTCTGCCTCATCGGCTTCATGTACGAGCGCTACCACACCCGCGACATGGACGCCTTCGGCGGCCTCGCGGCGCGCATGCCCGTCTGGGCCACCTTCATGGTCTTCTTCTCCATGGCCTCCGTCGGCCTCCCCGGACTCAACGGCTTCGTCTCCGAGTTCCTCTGCCTCATCGGCACCTTCCAGTCCAGCACCGACCTGGCCACCCCCGCCAACCCCGGCGCCACCTTCGGGCCCCTCGGCCCCTGGTTCGCCGCCGTCGCCGGCGTCGGCATGATCATCGGCGCGATCTACCTCCTCTACATGGTCGGCCGGTCCTGCTTCGGGCCCCTCCGCGAGCCCGACGACGGGGCGGGGCACCACGCCCACCCCGTCCTCCCGGCGGACCTCAACGCGCGCGAGATCCTCACCCTCGCCCCGCTCGCCGTCCTCTGCGTCGTCCTCGGGCTCTTCCCCAAGCCGCTCATCGACGCCGTCGAGCCCTCCGTCGTCGCGACCGTCGACGCCGTCCGCCGGCACGCGATCGCTCCCGCCGACGGCGCCCACGGTTCCACCCTCCCCGTCCCGGTCGACGCCGCGCGCTCCCGCGCCCCGGCCGCCCCCGGCCCCGTCCACCCCTGATCGGGAGCGAACACCAGCCATGGCCGAGAAGCTCCCCTTCCTGCTCCCCGAGATCACCCTCTTCGTGACGACCTGCCTCGTCATGATCTTCGGGCTCTCGCCCCGCCGCGAGATCCGCCAGATCATGCCCTGGCTCGTCGGCTTCGCCCTCGTCGTCGCCGCCGCCCTCGCGGCCTGGACGCCCGTCGACACGAACGACTTCAGCTTCTTCCCCGCCGCGCTCCCCTACGCCAAGGTCCTCGTCGCCCTCGTCGGGCTCCTGCTGCTCCTCCTCCTGCCCGGCACCGTCGACCGCGGCGACGAGGAGCGCATCGCCCGCGGCGAGGCGAGCTTCGACCCCCTCCGCGTCACCCGCCCCGAGTTCTACGCCTTCTTCCTCTTCGCCCTCACCGGGCTCATGCTCACCGCCTCCGCCGGCGACCTCGTCTGGCTCTTCCTCGCCCTCGAACTCACCAGCCTCCCCGGCTACATCATGGTGACCATCTCCGCCAGGGGCGGGCAGGCCGAGGCCCGCTCCGGCGAGGCCGGCGTCAAGTACTTCTTCCTCGGCGCCCTCGGCGCCGCCGTCTTCCTCTACGGCTTCACCCTCCTCTACGGCGCCGCCGGCACCACCGACCTCCTCGGCATCGCCGCCGCGCTGCAGACGAACGGCGTCGGGCCCCTCGCCACCGCCGGCCTCGTCCTCGCCGTCCTCGGGCTCGGCTTCAAGATCGCCGCCGTCCCCATGCACTTCTACACCGCCGACGTCTACCAGGGCGCCGCCGCCCCCGTCTCGGCGATGCTCGCCTTCGTCCCCAAGGCCGCCGGCTTCATCGGCCTCATCTTCATCTGCGCCTGCGCCGGCTGGAACCACGGCCTCGGCGGGAACTCCCTCCCCCCCGCCCTCGAGATCCTCCTCTGGACGATGGCCGCGCTGACCATGCTCGTCGGCAACGTCCTCGCCATCCTCCAGAACTCCGTCAAGCGCCTCCTCGCCTACTCCTCCGTCTCCCACTCCGGGTACATGCTCGTCGGCCTCGTCGCCGGGCCCGCGGGGAGCCGGGTGACGGAGAACGGCGTCGCCGCCGTCCTCTTCTACCTCCTCTGCTACGGCGTCATGAACGTCGGCGCCTTCGCCGTCATCGCCAGCCTCGAACGCCGCGCCGGGCAGGAGGTCGATTCCTTCGACGACCTCCGCGGCATGTTCCGCGCCCACCCCGCGCTCGGCACCGTCATGGTGATCTGCGCCCTCAGCCTGCTCGGCATGCCGCCGCTGCTCGGCTTCTTCGGCAAGCTCCACCTCGTCACCGCCGGCATCGCCGCCGGGCACATCCCCCTCGTCATCGTCCTCCTCGTCAACTCCGCCATCGCCGCGTTCTACTACCTCCGCCTCGTCGCCGTCCCCCTCCTCGAGGCCCGCGGCCCCGAGGAGCCGATCGACTACGCCCGCACCCCCTTCAACTCCCGCGTCATCGCCGGCCTGATCTCCGCCGGCGGCACCGTCGCCCTCGTCTTCGTCGCCGGGTACCTCGTCCGCGCCAGCGGCATCGCCGCCACGCCCCGCTCGGTCGGCGTCCCCGCCCAGGCCGAGACCCCCGCCGACGCGCCGCAGCCGCTCGTTCACGCCGACTGACCCGGTGGCACGAATGAAGCCGCTTCGGCTTCATTCGTGGCGGTGTCCGACCCGGCGCAGACCGGACGCACCGCCTACGGCGTCCGCCACAGGTCCTCGAGTCCAAGCGAAGCGAGCGCCGCTCGTGCCGCCTCGTCCCGCTCCACGATCCGCCCGCTCCGATCCCGCTTCGTGTTCTGGTACGCGAAGAACTCGGGCGCAGCACCGGCGCGGGCATCGTCATCCTGGCGCGCCGCGGTCTCGAGTCCGCTGAGGTCCATCGCCGCCGGCAGAGGCACCCGACCGCTCGCACGCACCCGGGCGTGGTGGATCAGCAGCAGCGACGCCGCGTCGCGGCACTCCGGGTACTGCAGCATGTCCATTCCCCGGATCTCCGGCAACTGCTGCAATCCGTTGTTCGTGTGCAGCGACTCCCCCGGCTCCAGCCTGGTCACGTACTCCACCTGCTGCGAGACGATCCGGGAGCCGCCCCCGCCCCTGATCTGGATCACGGCGCCGAACGCGACCGTCTCGACGTCGTCCGTCGCCACCGCGTTGAAGATCCGGAGCATCCCGGCCGCATCGCTCCGGGTCCAGCCGATCGGCCTCAGTCCCGCGGCCGTCAGCTCCGCTTCCAGCGCCCGCAGGCGCCGGGCGACCGCCTCCGGCACCCGCCGATCCTCCCGTTCCATCACCACGGCCCGCCCCACACCGACCGACGGCTGCATCGCCGCCAGCAGCCCCGGCAGCCTGCGCAGCCCCACGAGCACAGCGCCGAACGCGAACACGAAAGCCAACGCGATGATGATGTGAACCGGCATCCGCCCAGAATACCCACCGCCCTCCGCCCCCGCCTCACCGCGCCGGCGTCCGCCACAGCTCCTCCAGCCCCACCTCCGCCAGCGCCCGCCGCGCCTGCTCGTCCCACGCCACGATCCGCCCCGCCCTGTCCCGCTTCAGCGCCCGGAACGCCGCGAGATCCGGCGCAGGGGCCCCCTCCCGCGCGGCGTCGTCCGCCTCCGACGCGGCCAGCAGCTCGTCGAAGTCTCTCGGCGCCGCGAGCGGGGCTCGCCCGCTCGCGGCCACCAGCGCCCGGTGGATCCGCAGCAACGACGCCGTGTCCCGGCACTCCGGGTACTGCATCACCAGCATCCCCGGCGTCGGCGGGAGCTGCTGCGCCCCGTTGTTCGTGTGGAGCGTCTCGCCCGCCCCGAACCACGTCACGAACTCGATCTGCGAGGACACCGTCGGCCTGCCCGGCCCGCACCGCGCCCGCAGGACGCCGCCGACGCCGATCGTCGACTCGTCGTCGCCCGCGACGGCGTTGAAGATCTGCAGGACCGGCACCCCCGCCAGCCGCGACCACCCCAGCGGCCGCAGCCCCGCCCCCGCCAGCCGGGCCTCCGCCGCCTCCAGGTGCTCGCGCACATCCCCCGGCAGCTCCGGGTCGTCGCGCTCGACGCGCCCGATCTGCGCAGCGCCGTTGTCGCGTTTCATCACGACCAGGAACGACCGCGCCAGCCGGAAGAGCCACGGCCCGAGCCAGATCCCCAGCCCGAGCACGGAAACCACGGTCGCGGTCAGCAGCAGCGCGGACATCCGCCCAGACTAACCCATCCCGCCGCCCACCCGCCACCCACCCCACCCTACTCGTCGCCCTTGCCCTTCTTCATCCCCGCCCACTGCACCAGCAGCCCGATCACCCCCAGCACGCCCCAGACGATCAGCCACGTCGACGCCGGGCGGTCCAGCAGCCCCAGCCCCTCCGCCCGCTCCGGCGCCAGCGCCTCGAACAGCCAGAGCGCCGCGCCCACCATCACCCCCGCCCCGGCCAGCGCCGTCACCAGCGCCGTCGAGCGCTTCGGCGCCAGCAGCCCCAGCAGCACCCCCACGAACGCGCCCCCGACCGCCGCCGCCACCACCACCGACCGCCCCTTCGGCTCCATCGCCTCCCACCGCCGGCTCATCGACTCCCGCACCGTGTCCAGGAAGTGCTCGCTCCGCTCCCGCGCGTCCGCCAGCACCACCCCGGCCGCCTCGCCCACCTCCGCCGCGGCCTCCTCGATCTCCTCCCGGCTCAGGAACGTCGCCGCCGGCCCGGCGCTCCGCGCCCGCGGCGCGGCCTCCACCTCCGCCGGCGGCTCGGGCGGCGGCGAAGTCTGCACCGCGTAGGCCATCCCGCCCATCAGCCCCAGCACGCCGAGCGTGAGCCCGGCCGCGCCGGCCACCGCCACCCGGAACAGGGCGAACGCCAGCCCCAGCCCCACGATCGCCCCGCCGCCGAGCCCCCAGAACTCGATCGGTATCCCGAACAGGTCATTCACCCCGCTCAGCGGCAGCAGGATCGCCCCCGCGAACCCGCCCGTCACCGCCCCCATCGCGGCGAAGACGCCCTTGAGCACCTTCGCCCCCAGCAGCCAGAGCACGATCCCGAGCGCCAGCGCGATCCCCACCAGCACGTTCGCCAGATCCGGCGCCGCGCCCGGAACGCTCTGCGCCAGGGCCGCCCACGCCCCCTGCCACGCCTGGTTGACCAGCCCGAACAGGTCCATACCGGTCGCTCTCGCGGGCCCGCCTCGCCGGGCCCTCCTTCGCCCCTCGCCCCTCCCGGTTTCGCCCCCGCGGGCTCGCCGGACCCACAGCCTATCGGAACCGCGGGCCGGAGCCGACTGGACAACCGCGCCCGCGTCACCGATAACACCCGCTGCCCTCCGCACGACCCACGCCCCGCGCCCGATAAGCCCATGGCCAAGAAGACCGGCAAGACGACCGCCCGCAAGCCCGCCTCCGGCCCCTCCGGCAAGCCGTCCGGTCGCTCGTCGGGAGGCCGCGCCCGCCAGACGCCCGCCGCCCCGCCGCCCCCCCCCGCGGCGGAGACGCCGGCCGCCTCGGCCAAGCTCGCCGAACTCCGCCGCAAGATCGACGCCATCGACAAGCGCCTCGTCGCCCTGCTCAACGAGCGGGCCGGGCTCGTCGTCGAGGTCGGCAAGACCAAGCGCAACGACGGCACGCCGATCTACGCCCCGCACCGCGAGGCCGAGGTCCTCCGCCGCGCCCTCGAGAACAACAAGGGCCCCCTGCCCGACCGCACCATCGAGGGGATCTACAAGGAACTCATGTCCGGTTCCTTCGCCCTGGAGCAGCCCCTGCGGATCGGCTATCTCGGCCCCCCCGGCAGCCACTCGCACGCCGCGGCCGTGAAGCAGTTCGGCTCCAGCGTCGACTACGAGGACCTCCGCCAGATCGCCGGCGTCTTCACCGAGGTCATCCGCGGGCACGTGAACTACGGGCTCGTGCCGATCGAGAACTCGACCGGCGGCGGGATCGTCGAGACGCTCGACGCGTTCATCGCCAACGCGCACGAGATCTCGATCTACGGCGAGGTGCAGATCGCCATCCACCACGCCCTGCTCGCCAACTGCCGCCCGAACCAGATCCGGCGGATCCACTCCAAGCCCGAGGTCTTCCAGCAGTGCCGCAACTGGCTGGCGACGCAGTACCCGGGCGTCGAGCAGATGGCCCAGGCGAGCAGCTCGCGCGCCGTGCAGATCGCGGCCGAGGAGTGCGCCAAGGCGCTCGAGATCGGCGCCGAGCCCGGCTCGGCCGCGATCGGCAGCACCCTCGCCGGCAAGCTCTACGGGCTCGAGGTCCTCTTCCCCCGCATCGAGGACGACCCGAACAACATCACCCGCTTCGTCATCATCGCCCGCCAGCAGGCCAAGCCGACCGGCGACGACAAGACCAGCATCATGTTCGCGACCGAGGACAAGCCCGGCGCCCTGGTCGAGGTGCTCGGCGTCTTCCACTCCGCCGGCATCAACCTGAGCCACATCGACAAGCGCCCCAGCGGCCGCGAGAACTGGACGTACACGTTCTTCATCGACGCCCTCGGCCACCGCGACGACCCGAACCTCGCCGCGGCCGTCGAACGCGCCCGCGCCCACTGCAAGGAGCTCTACGTGCTGGGAAGCTACCCGAGGGCGCGACGGATCCTCTGACCGCACGCCCCGCGCGGTGGCACGAATGAGCCCGCTTCGGGCTCATTCGTGGCGGCGTCCGATCATCCGGGGGCGGCCGCGTCGCGGCCTTCGAGCGCCGCCACGAATGAAGCCGCGGCGGCTTCATTCGTGCCACCGTTCACGGCGCCCGCTCGATCCGCCCCACGAACCCGCCCCCCGCCTCCAGCTCGATCTTCAGCGGCGCCGACGGGTCGAACGCCCGCGCCCCCTCCACCCGCATCTCCGGGTGCTCGCCGGCGACGTCCGACACGCTCGCCAGCGTCCACCCCGCCCCGTCGCCCCCGCCGAGGAACGACAGGTCCACCTCGATCGTCCGCCCCTCCTCGCCGTTGATCACGCCGAGCCACCACGCCTCCCCGCTCCGCCGCGCGAAGACCGCCACCTCCCCGATCGCGCTCGGCTCCAGCACCCGCGTCTCGTCCCACACCGCCGGCATCGCGCGGATCCACGCCGCCGCCGGGCTTTCCATGTACACCCGCGGCTCGTCCGCCCAGCACAGGATCGGCGACGTGTACACCACGGCCGTCGCGAGCTGGCACGCGAACGTCGTCCCCTTCGCGAAGTCCGCCTTGAACGTCGTCGGCGTGAAGTCCCCGTGCCCGGCCAGCAGCCGCGTGAACGGCAGCGCCGCGTAGTGCATCCGCGGCAGCGTCGTCCACCGGTTCTGCTCGAGACCGCGGATCCCCTCCCGCGTCATCTCGTTCGGCCACGTCCGCGCCTCGCCCGCCGGCTTGTACGCCCCGTGGAAGTTCACCATGACCCTGTGCTTCGCGGCCCGCCGCAGGCAGTCCTCGTAGAACGCGAGGATGTCGTGGCTCTCCGCGTCCATGAAGTCGATCTTCGCCCCGACCACGCCGACCTCGGCGCACTTCGCGAAGAACGCCTCGCGCTTCTCCGGCGTCTCCAGCCCCGGGTGCTGGTGCTCCGGGTACTCCCGCCACGCCCGCCAGACCCAGATCCCCACCCCCTTCTCCCGCGCGTGCTCCACCAGCTCCTTCATCCGCGGCCAGGGGCTCCCGCTCTCGTCGAACCACCCCCGGTGCGGCTGCTCCCACCCGTCGTCGACCAGGTAGTACTCCGCCCCCAGCTCCGCGAAGCCGTCCACCAGCTCCTTCTGCCGCGACCACTCCGTCCCGTCGCTGCCGAACGCCCACCACTGCCACCCGCTCCGCCCGGGCTTGAGCCACGCCGTCTCGATCCCCTCCGGGAACAGCTCCGCGTCCGGCGGCGGGCAGACCGCCGGCACGATCGCGCAGTTCACGAGGTCGTCCAGCGTCGGCCCCGTCATCACCACGCGCCACGGCGTCGCGAGGTCCCCCTCCACCGTGAACCCGCCGCGGTCGTCCTCGAACACGACCGGGAAGACGTTCGTCCCCCGCGCGTCCAGCGTCGCCCCGCTGTACCCGAGGATGTTCGCCTCCGTGATCGCCGCGTACGTCCCGTCCGCCAGCTCCATCGTCAGCGGCATGCCCAGGTGCACGTCGTGCGTCGAGCCGTTCTCGCGCTGCCGCTCCGCCTCGATCTCCGCGGCCCGCCGCTTGCCGCGGTACTCCCCCTCGTAGTTCGCCGTGTTCGTCATCGCCCAGAGCAGCGCGTCCTCCGGCACGGCGAAGGCCGTCGCCTCCCCCTCCACGCGGCGCCGCCCCGTCCCCGGCACGAGGTACCGGTACGCCACCCCCTCGTCCGAGACCTGCACCTCCAGCGTCCAGGCCCC
>CAYMFP010000089.1:0-10645 GCA_964389385.1 uncultured Phycisphaeraceae bacterium
GGGGGGGGGGGGGGGGGGGGGGGGGGGGGGGGGGCCGGGGCGGGCGCGCCGGCGGGCGCCGGCCGGACTTCTGCTGGATGGAGTCGATCGCCGAGCCGGCGCGTTCCTGCTGCTTGCGGCGGACCATCTCGCGGTGCTGCGCCATGCCGGGCGGCTCGGGGAAGACCTCGGCGAACGGCCGTCCCGCGCCGCGTTCGGCGATCTGGTTCATCGGGGCCTGGTACAGGTCGCGCAGCGCGTCGTAGGCGTACTGCTTCATGCTGTTCGGCGCGTTGGCGTACATGATCTCGGCCTCCTCGACGTCGACGGCGTTCGTCAGGAAGGCGGCGAACAGGTTCCCGGTCATCCACCAGAAGTCGCGGTCCATGACCTCCATGCGGCTCATGCCGCCGCCGGCCGTCATGACCCGCGCCTGCTCCTCCATGTAGTACTTGTGCGCCTGCGCGGCGTAGCGGATCATCCCCTGGTACAGCTCGGTGTCGCCCGCGAGCAGGCCGGAGACGAACGCGTTCTGGAGGGCGCCGGCGACCTCCTCGCGGGCGACCTGCGGGCTCGTCAGCCGCGTCTTGAGCTCCTCGGCGACGAACTCGTCGAGCGGGAGGCTGAGCTTGGCGAAGTAGGCCGGGTCGTTCAGGTTGGCCGGGGCGTTCCGCAGCTCGTCGTAGTACCGCTGCGCGTTCAGGGTGTCGCCGCGGCGGTAGAAGAACCGGATCGCGTCGGCCAGGAAGTTCGTGTACCCGGCGGAGTAGCTCGTCCACGCCCGCTGCTGGCGGTCCTCGAAGATGCCGCCGCGGGCCTCGATCTCCTCGATCATGTCCCCGTAGGTGTCGACGAAGTACGGGTTCGGCATCGCCTGGTAGTACACCGCGGCCGTGTTCCCGCCGGACTGGATCATGTCCAGGTGGTTGTAGTACACGCTCCCCTTGCGCCACAGGTCCTGGATCCCCTGCATGGTGACGCGGTCGGTGTTCAGGAAGTCGAAGGCGTCCTTGTTGCTCTCCCGCACCCGGGCCATCCCGCGCTCCACCCCGAGGGCCGACCAGTAGACCGCGTGGGCCGACGGCAGGCGCCAGTCGATCGGCCCGAACTTGCGCGTGAAGCGCTGCATCACCGCCGGCGACATGTGGTACTCGTCCTGCAGGACGCGCCGCCGCACGTACGCCAGCAGCGCCGGCCACGCCTCCGCGTACGCCTCGGACGACATCAGCTCGTCCATCGCCGACGTCTTCGGCCCGAACGACGCGCGGCGGAACGCGTAGTCCGGCGACTCCCGCAAGGCCTCCATGTCCGCGTACCGCGCCAGCATCTCGCGCGAGAACGGGTCGCCGATCCGCAGCCGGTACTCGTCCACCAGCTCGCGGACGGAGGGCACGCGCTCGTACAGCGCCTGCGGCGTGTCCGGCGCGTCCACGATCGGCTGCAGCCACTGCGCGTACCGCTCGATCACCGCGTCCCGCGCCCGGTCGCCCCGCAGCGCCGGCGGCTCGCCGAGGTTCTGGTGCCACTCGCGGGCGAACTCGCGGACGTAGTGCTGCGTCGCGTCGTCCAGGAACCCGCCCAGCTTGTGCAGGTGGATCCACGCCAGCTCCTGGTACAGGAGCATGTCGTTCGGGTTCGCGGGGATCCCCTCGTCCCGCAGCAGCCGGATCCCCGACATCACCCACTCGTACCGCTCCTCGGGCGTCTGGGTGCTGACGGAGATGTTGTACGCGTTGTTCCACGCCTGGAACGCCCACACCCGCGGGAACCGCGGCTGCAGCCGCGTGATCAGCTTCGCCAGCTCCACCGACTCGTGGAACTGCCCGGCCTCCTTCAGCGCGTTCGCCCGGATCCACAGGAAGTTCACGAAGATCCCGCGGAACGCCCCGAGCGCCACCCCCAGCGCCACCTGCGGCGGGTCGCTCTCCGAGACCGTGTCCGCGTACGCGAGCTGGTGCCGGCCGGTCGACGCCGTCAGCGCGTGCGCGACCACCCCGGAGCCCGCGGCCGCCAGCGCGATCGCCCCCCCCGCAGCCAGCCTGACCTTCAGCGTCGAGCCCATCGAGCCTCCAGTGCTCCGCCGCCTCCGCGGCCCGCCCGCCAACCCCCTACTGACCCGAGTACACCGCCAGCTCGCGCCGGCGCATCGCCGCGCCCCCGGCCGCGAACAGCACGCCCGCCGCCGCCAGGAAGACCGACGCCGCGAGCGCGAGCTGCGACCACGGCAGCACCCGCCCCTCGACCAGACGCCCGGCCGGGCGCAGGTCCGAGTAGACCCGCAGCCCCCGGCTCACGAACGTCGCCACGTACGTCGCCGTCCCCTGGAACCAGAGGAAGTTCCCGTCGTCGTCGGTCGTGTGCACGAACGTGACCGCGTCGGTGAGGTACCCCGACATCTCCGCGATGAAGAAGAACCCGAGCGACACCAGCGCCGCGACCGGGAAGCTCAGGAACGTCGAGGCCGTCACCGCCACCATCCCCAGGAACGCCAGCTTCAGCCAGAGCACCGCCACCACGCGCAGGAAGTTCGCCCGGTAGCTCCCGACCGAGTACGAGACCTCGAGGTCCCCCTCCTCGAACCGGGCCGTCTTCGGGTTCGGCTGGAAGCCGATGCTCCCGTTCGGCGCCCGGAACAGCCGCCCGTTCAGGACGCTCAGCTCCAGCGTCCCCAGCTCGTCCACCGCGGTCGGGCGCAGGGCCATCGTGTGGAACACGCCGGGCGCGTGCGTCCGCACCTCGGTGCTCCCGTCCGCGAAGACGAACGTCAGCGGGTAGGTCTCGTCCGGCGCGTTGCTCCCCCACGACGGCTTGTAGCGCAGCGTGATCGGGCGCTCGGACGTCCGCGCCTCGCCCAGCCCCTCGAACGTGAAGACGCGCTCCCCGAACGGCGGCATCGCCGGCGGGATGTTCCGCAGCTCCCGCAGCACGCTCTTGTAGAGGTCGCTCGCGATCTTCTCCCGGAACGCGGCGGTGTCCACCCCCTGCGTCCCGGCCCGCCGCTCCTGCTCGATCCGCTCGGCCACGAGCCGCTGCAGGTCGGGGTCGTCCGGCGCGATCGGCGCCGTCGGCGTCACCGACCGGCGCGCCACCAGCACCTGCGACTCCAGGATCATCCGGTCCTCGGTCGGCAGCCGCTGCTCGGGCGGGAGTTCCTCCTGCCCCGCCGCGACGTACGCCGCCACCTCCCCGTTCGCCGGCTGCCCGCGCAGGTACTCCGTGAACAGGAACACGCCCGAGGCGCACACCGCCAGCAGCACCGCGTTCAGCGCCGCGATCCCCGCCCACTTGCCCAGCAGGTACTGCCAGACCGAGACCGGCTTCGTCATCGTCTGCCAGATCACCCGGTCCCGCTGCTCGAACGCCACCGTCGCGCACCCGAACAGCAGCGTCAGCACCGCCAGCAGCACGAACGTCCCCGTCGTCCCGAACTGCAGGAACGTCTGCACGCGGTACCGCAGCGGCTGGTCCTCGGCCAGCACCCCCGGCAGGGCCGACATCCCCAGGATCAGCAGCACGATGAAGACCAGCGAGATCTTCAGCCGCACCGCCTCGCTCAGCACGTTCTTCGCCACCGCCGTCACCGGGTGCGAGCCGCTCAGCAGCAGCCGCAGCCCCTGGAGCAGGGCCGTGAACGTCGCCGTCATCACGGCGACGCCCGCCACCAGACGCGCGTACGCCTCCGCCCCGGAGAGCAGCAGCGCCGCGGCGAGCGCCCCGGCCGCGACGAACAGCCCGAGGTACGTCAGCGTCAGCCCCAGCCAGATCACCACCAGCGCCGCCGCCAGCAGCACGCCGACCCCCGCGCCCAGCGACACCGCCAGCGCGACGAGCCCCTCCCCCCCGCCGCCGCTCCGCTCCCGCAGCTCGTTCAGCCGCTCCGCCGCCGCGTTCGCGGCCGTCGCCGCCGCCTCCCCGGCCGCCTCCAGCCCGCGGGACTGCGCGGCCGTCACGGGCGCGTTCACCCCCGCGAACGGGTCCGGCGCCGAGGTGATCGCCACCCACAGCGCCGCGAACGCCACCACCGCCAGCGCCCCCGCCACCGCCGACGCCGCGATCTTGAACCCGCGGGAACGCTGCACGCGGTCCAGGCGGGCGAGCAGGTCGCCGAGCTTCATCGACGCTCACCCTCCGATCCGCCCCCGTCCTCCGGCCGATCCACCAGCGAGCCCAGCAGGTCCTCGTCGACGTCCTCGGCGGGCGCCGCGGGCGAGCGCGGGGCGGGCGCCGCGTCCCCCCCCGCGGGCGGGCGAGCCGCGCCGGCCTCCGGCCCCGCCGGTTCCGGCTCGGGCTCGGCCGTCAGGCTCTCCAGCACGTCCTCCGCCTCCGACTCCGCCGCGTCGCGGGCGGGCGCCGCGCCCTCGACCTCGGCCGTCTCCGCCGGCGAGGGCGGCTCGTCGCTCGAGAGGCGGGCCAGCAGGTCCTCCGCGGAGACCGGCTCGGCCTCCTCCGCGTCGCTGCGCAGGAACCCGGCCGTCGGGCCGCCGTCCAGGGCGCCGCTCGTCTCCAGCCGCTCGCGCCGCGCCTGCTCGACGATGCCGAGGAACAGCTCCTCGAGCTTCTGGCGGGGGCGGGCGACGCGCCGCACGCCCTTCTCCCCGTTCGTGCGCGCCCGGATGAGCGCGTCGATCTCCGCCAGCGTCTGCTCGTCCAGCTCGTCCGTCTCGATGCTCGTCCGCTGGTCCGTCGCGAGCAGCTCGTCCACCGTCCCCTGCCCGCGGATCTTCCCGCCGTACAGGATCACCATCCGGTCGACGCAGTCCTCCACGTCCGCGAGCAGGTGGCTGCTCAGCAGCACCGTCTTGCCGCGCCGCCCCAGCTCGATGATCAGGTCCTTCACCTGCCGCGTGCCGATCGGGTCCAGCCCCGTCGTCGGCTCGTCCAAGATCAGGAAGTCCGGGTCGTTGATCAGCGCCTGCGCCAGCCCGATCCGGCGCTGCATGCCCTTGGAGTAGTCCTTCACCGGGCGGTGCTGCGCGTGCGCGAGCCCCACCATGTCCAGCAGCTCGTCGATCCGCCGCTTCATCACCCGGTGGTCGAGCTCGAACAGCTTCGCGTAGTACTCCAGCGTCTCCCGCGCGTTCAGGAACGGGTAGAGGTACGACTCCTCCGGCAGGTACCCGATCCGGCGCTTCACCCCGACGTCCGTCGGCAGCTTCCCGAAGACCGTGATCCGCCCCCGCGTCGGGCGCAGCAGCCCCAGGATCATCTTGATCGTCGTGCTCTTGCCCGACCCGTTCGGCCCCAGCAGCCCGAACACCTCGTGCGGCTCGATCCGCAGCGTCAGGTTGTCCACCGCCCGCGCCCGGTCGCGCAGCCAGAAGTCCTTGAAGACCTTGCTCACGCCCTGGATCGCCACCACCGGCTGCCCGGCGGCCTGGGGCGCGCCCGCGGCCCGGCGGGCGGGCGTCGTGTCCGTCGTGGGCGCGCTCAGCGTCGTCATCGTCGTTGCTCCTGACCCTCAAGCGGACGCGCCCGGCCGGGCCGGGAACGTCCGGATCCATGCCTCGTCACCGGACGGTGGCGCTCGATCGCGACGCCGGCTCGCCGCGGCTCGAGCCCCGGTTCCGCCGCAGCTCCTCGAACCGCTCGCGCATCGTGTCCTGGACCTCCTCCGACTGCCGCCGGATGATCTGCTGCCGCTCGATCTCCGGGTCCCGGTTGATCGCCAGGTACAGCTCCCCGCCCGGCGGGATCACCATCTTCTCGACCCAGTCCTCCCGCAGCAGGTCCGACAGCGCCGAGCCCCACGTCCGGGCGATCAGCAGCTCCGGGTTCTCCCGGTACCCCGCCAGCGCCGCCTGGAACGTCGCCAGGTCCGCGCGGGCACGCTGCACCGTCCGCGACCGCTCCGCCTCGGCCCGGTTCATGATCTCCGTCACCTCGCCGCTCACCGGCGGGACCCCGGCCAGGCTCTTGCCGTCCAGCACCGCGTGGATCCGCGACAGCGTCTCCGCCGCCTCCTCCGACTCGCCCAGCGCCAGCAGACGCTCGTACTCGGAGATCATCTGCGTCAGCGCCTCCGCCGCCGTCCCCGCCACGTTGCTCAGCGTCGTGTTCCGGTGCTCGATCGCCCGCTCGCGCTCCTCGGCCGCCTGGCTCGTCGCCGCCTGCACGGCCGCGAACTCGCCCGCCGTCGCCCGCGGGGGCACCCGCGTCCGCAGGTTCAGCGTCTCGAGCCGGATCCCCGAGCCGATGGCGTCCAGCTGCGCCTGCGCGAGCGCCCGGGCCCGGCGGGCCAGCGAGTCCGCGTCCCCGGGCGAGGCCTTCAGCAGGTCGTCGATCGGCGTCTCCGCCACCGCCCGCACGATCGCCCGCTCCAGCGCCGCCTCCACGATGCGGTCCGCGTGCTCGGGCGTGATCCGCGCCGCGAAGCTCTCGTGGTCGTCCCGCACGTACGTCGCCGCCCACTGCGAGTGCGCGATGTTCAGGTCCGCCGTGACGTGGTACCCGTCCTGCCCCGGCGCCAGCGACGAGCCCAGCGGCCAGCGGTCCACCGGCGTCCCCGCCGCCCCGCGCGGGGCGAACGAGGCGTCCAGCTGCACCGGCACCTGCCCCTTGCTCACCCGCACCAGCTCCCCGATCGGGAACGGCATCGCGAACCGCAGCCCCGGGCTCACGTCGCCCGCCACCACCCGGCCGAACCGGAGCTCGATCCCCCGCTGCCCCTCGGGCACCCGCGTCACCCCGCTGAACAGGAAGAACACCGCGAGCACCACCATGCCCACCATCAGCAGGCGGAAGGTGATCCGCAGGGCCTCCGCCAGCGACTGGTTCGCCGGGTCCATCAGCGCCGCGTGGTCCTCCCCCGAGGACTCGCGGAGCTGCGCCGAGGCCGCGCGCCCCGCCGGGGCCGCCTCCTCGCGCTCCACCTCCGCGCCGCCGAGCGCGCCGGCGTCGCCGCTCAGGCCCTCGCCCTGCGCGTCCTCCGGCCCCCGCTGCTGGTCGTCGAAGCTCGGCCCGCTCACCGGGCACCCCCCGTCGCCGCGCCGACGCGCGCCCCCTCATCCGCCCCGGCGTCCTCGTCCAGCACCCGGGCCTCCGGGAACGGGCTCGGGATCTGCCCCGGACGCCCGTCGCGCAGCGCCCCCGGGCTGAACAGCTTCATCCCGAAGTCCTCCTCGCTCAGCACCAGCGTCAGGCGCCGCGCCAGGCCCTCCCGCATGAGCCGGATGTTCTGCAGGAACACCGCCAGCTCCGGGTTCTCGTTCTGCATCGCCAGGTACTGCGCGGCCTCCCGCTCGCCCATCGCGCGGATCTCCGCCGCACGCGCCTGCGCGAACTGGCGGATCCGCTCCGCGTCCGCGTCCGCCGACGCCCGGATCTTCTGCGCCTGCGACCGCCCCTCCGACACGTAGCTCTCCGCCAGCCGGTTCCGGTTCGCCGCCATCCGGTTGATCACCGCCGTCGTCGTCTGCTCCGGCAGCACCACCCGGTGGATCCCGATCCCCGTCACCTCGATCCCCGCCTGCCGGAGCGAGCCGATCTCCTCGCTCTCCAGCTCGGCCTCGCGCACCGCCGCGAGCATCCGATCCTCCAGCTCGCCCAGCGAGCTGCCGCCCTGCCGGGCGTTGAAGAGCTGCTCCATCGTGTACTTGCTCACCTCGCCGACGGCGCTGCGCAGGTGGCTGTCGATCGTCTGCTCGGCCTTGCGGTAGTGGTCCTCCGCCCGGCTCCCCGCGTCCGAGAAGCTCCGGAAGAACGCCAGCGGGTCCGAGACCTGCCACGTCACGAACGCCTCCACCACCACCTGCTGGTTGTCCGCCGTCTGCTGCTGCTCGGCCCGCATCTCGTGGAACCGCTGCCGCGTGTCGTACTTCGTCACGCTCTGCACCGGGTACGGCCACTTGAGCTTCAGCCCGGGCTCGCGCACCACGTCCGTCTCGTCCGCCCTGCCGAACGTCGTCACCACCGCCCGCTCCGTGAAGCGGACCGTGTACGTGAACATGAACGCCAGGATCGCGAGGACGAACAGCCCCGCGAGCACCCAGACCAGGCTCTTCCGCACGATGTTCACCACGCGATGCACTCCCGTAGCGTCGCCCACCCGACAGGCCGCTCCCGAACCGTCGGCGGGGCCCGCAGCCCCGCCGCCCCGCTCGCGCGGGGACCGAAACCGATCCGCCCGGCGCCGCGCGCCGGACGGCCGTTCTTCACCGCTCACCCTCGCCCGACATGTCGAACACGTCGATCGTCGACGTCCGGTCCTGCAGGTCCGTGCGGATCGTCACCTTCGCGGGGTCCCCCGTGATCAGGTACAGCCGCGTGCCCTGCATCGCCTCCTTCAGCGCGTCGAAGTACAGGCTGCTCCTGTACAGCTCCGGCGCCGCCGCGTACGCCGCGAGCTGCCCCTCGTACAGCACCGCCGCGCCCCGCTCGTCCATGTGCCGGCGCCACCGCTCCGCCCCCGCGTAGAGCAGCTCGCTCCCCGCCTCGCCACCCGCCTCCTCCAGCATCCGCTGCACCTCCAGGCGCAGCGCCTCGATCCCCTGCTCGTCCGTCCCCGCCCGCTGCGCCGACGCGATCTCGTCCAGCTTCGCCACGATCCGCTGCGCCAGCTCCACGCTCCCCGCCGCCTCCGCCAGCACCCGCGTCCGGTGCTGCATCGCCTCCTCGATCATCTGCTCGCGGTTCTGCCGCGCCTGCACCACCCGCTCGAAGTCGTCCGCCACGTCCTTCGGCGGGTGCACGCCCCCGGCCCCCACGAACTCCACCTTCACCCCGTCGAAGTGCTCCGGCGTCTCGTCGTACTTCCCCAGCCGCCGCGTGTACTCCGCCCGCAGCGCCCGCTCCAGGCGCCGCGACAGGTCCGTCCGCTTCGCCCCCAGCACCTCGTCCACGTCCATCCGCAGGATCTGGTGCATCACCACCCGCTGCCCCAGCGCCCGCAGCAGCTCGTCCTTGTCCTCCGGCGTCGCGAACAGGTCGAACGCCCGCACGTCCCCCACCGTGTACTGCATCGGCACCTCGACCGCCACCAGCGCCGCGTTCCAGCTCGCGTTCCCCCCGCGGCCGTCGTCGCTCTCCCCCGGCTGCGTCAGCAGGAACCGCTCGTTCTGCGTGTGGTCGTTCGTCCACAGGATGACCGGCTCGTCCGCCCGCGGCACCGGGCTCCCCAGGTCCAGCCGGCGCAGCCCCGTCGCCGTCCGCACCACCCGCCCGTCCGGGCCCGCCATCGTCGGCACGTACACCTCCGACATCGGCCACGGCAGCTTCAGGTGCAGCCCCGGACCGATCTCCCGCACCGGACGCCCGAACGCCAGCACCAGCCCCCGCTGGTGCGGCTCCAGCACCACCAGCCCCGTCAGCCCCCACGCCAGCAGCACCGCGAAGATCGCGAACCCCGCCCACCACCGCTGCACGAGCTGGTAGAACCACGTCTCCGTCACCCGCACGCCGAACTGGTAGTTCAGCGCCTCCCCCACCGACTCCGCGATCCGGTCCGGCGCCGCCAGCAGCCCCATCGACCGCAGGTCGAACGCCGCCCGCGCCGCCTCCCCCGGCTTCCGCGGGCTGTACAGGATCAGCACGAAGTTCAGGAACACCTCCGCCCCCAGCGCGATCATCAGCACCGGCAGCACCACCTGCATCTGACGCTGCAGGAAGTCCGTCGCCAGCACCATCTCGCCCAGGTGCGCCGCCGCCACCAGCCCCGCGAACACCGCCGCGCCCACCGCGTACGCGGCCCCGGCCCGCAGCGTCCCCCAGATCCGCTGCTTCGCCATCCCGCTGATGAACCGACCGAACACGAACCCCACCACCGCCACCGCCACGCCGAGCGAGACCGCCCACCCCTGGTTCTGCGGGTCCAGCCCGGAGCCCGGCCGCGCCAGCTCCAGCCCGCCCTGCAGGCGCCAGATCCCCAGCCCCACCAGCAGCCCCCCCACCACCAGGCTCACCGCAGGCAGGAACCACTTCTGCACCACCGCCAGCCGCCGCGCCGCCACCCGCAGGTCGTCCCCGCCCTGCTCGAACGCGCTCGCCGCCGCCGCGTCCGCCGCCGCCAGCGACTCCGCCTCCATCGCCTCCAGACGCTCGCGACGGTGCTGGTCGTACAGCACCACCAGCGCCAGCCACACCAGCACCCCGACCCCCATGAACCACGCCGCCGTCGCCGACAGGTAGTCCCGCCCGCTGTACAGCGCGTGCAACAGGAACGCGATCGCGAACGCCGACTGCACGCCCAGCCCGATCAGGCTGCGGTTCGCGGCGACCCGGTAGCTGCTGTGGTCTGCCTTCATGACGCTCCAGCCCTCGCGAGAGACCGACGCCGCAGCCCCATCGTCCCCGGCGGGCCACGATGCCCGACGCCGAGAACCGCTGATGCCGCCGCCGCTCCCCGCAGCGGACTCCGGCCGCGAGCGGCCGGGAACTGATGACCGGAAAAAGGGGGCGTATTGTCCGCCCCCCGCCGAGCCTCTTCCACCGATGCCCCGAGTTCCGACGCACGCCGGTCTCCCGGCCCGCGCACCGCGACCCCGAAACCTCGGCGCCCGATCCCCGCCCGCCCGCGTTACGGCCTCCCGCCGCGGCCGGTTCGGCGCAACCACCCGATTTCACCCCCGCCCCACCCCCACTCTACCCCTCACCCTGTCCCCACCCCGCCGCCCGCGCAATCCCTGCCCCCCTCCCTCTCGACCTCCCCCTCCGCCCGCCCCCCCCCCCTGCC
>CAYMFP010000090.1:0-10436 GCA_964389385.1 uncultured Phycisphaeraceae bacterium
CTGATCGCGCACATCGCGCAGCGGGCGCTGGACCGGGTCCAGAAGTCCGCGGCGGTTGCGGACGCGGCCAAAGTTCGGGGCGCCGGGTCCGAACCGGTGGCCTGACGCCTCGGACACTCGAGCCCGCGCGGCGCTCGCTTGCCCGGAGGGCCCGCACGGCCGAGCGGGGTTCGTGCCGTTCTCCAAGAGGGCACGGCGCCTGTCGATGAGCAGGGGCGTCGGTGGTGAATCGCGCTCCGCTGCTTGCGCGTCGGAGCGCCGTCGTACGCGGGAAACGCAAGGCCGCGGAGGCCCGTCGGGATCAGGCCGCGCTGACCGCGATGCGGCGGCGGCGTTCGCCCTGGGCCTTGGGCACGCGGACGGTCAGCACGCCGTGGCGGTACGACGCGGTCAGGGCGTCGAGGTCGAGCCCCTCTCCCAGACGGAAGCGGCGCTCGAAGCGCCCGATGCCGAACTCCGCGCGGATCGCCTGCTCGCGCCGGATGCCCGTGTAACGCGAGGGGACCTCGGCGCGGACGCAGAGCACGCCGTCCTCCAGCGAGACGTCGATCAGGTCCTCGCGCGAGCCGGGCAGGTCCATGTGCACGCAGTACGCCGAGTCGGTCTCGACGACGTCGGCCCGCGGGCGGAACGTCACGCCGGACGCGTTCGGGGTCT
Organism: uncultured Phycisphaeraceae bacterium; assembly: GCA_964389385.1. GTDB lineage: Bacteria > Planctomycetota > Phycisphaerae > Phycisphaerales > UBA1924 > CAYMFP01. Next base: position 658 of record CAYMFP010000090.1, read on the forward strand.
GCGGGGCCTGCTGCAGCTGCTTCTCGGCGGACGCCCCGCCGGCGTGCACCGCGAGTTCGTTGCCGTTGCTGGTCTTCGGATCGGTCATGGTTGCCACCTCCTTTGGAGCGGCCGCCCGCCCGTGCGCGAGCGCCGGGCCTCGTGGCGCCGCGGAGGCCCGGAGCGCCGGGACCATCGGTCGGCGAAGGGGGCGTCCACCTGCAGCCCGAGGTCCGCCGGCGCGGTCACCCCGCGGCGGCGCGGGATCGCGGCCGTGTAGAACGGGATGTACTGCGCGTACGCGATGGCCATCTCGAACGGGTTCACCCTGCCGTCACCTGGACCCTTCGCGCCCGGGCCTCGGGGGCCTTGGGCATGGTGATGCGCAGCACGCCGTGGCGCAGCTCGGCCGAGACGCCGTCGGTGTCGATGGCGACCGGCAGCGACACCGTGCGCTCGAAGCGCCCGGCGGTGCGCTCGTTGCGGAGCACCTCGCCGCGCTCCTCCCCGCCGTGCTCGGACGCCCGCTCGAATCGGATCGTCAGGCTGTCGCGCTCGGTGAGCACCTCAAGTTGTTCCGGGGGCACGCCGGGGATTTCCGCCTCGGCGTAGATCGCCTCGTCGTCGTGCCACAGGTTCAGCGGCAGGCCCGCGACGCCGGCGAGCCCGGCGTTCACCGTGGCCTGGAGCGAGGAGCCGAGTTCCCCGAGCAGGCGGTCGAACTGGCGGTCCATCTCGGCGAAGAGCGGCGTAGGTCCCAGCGTCCGGAACGGCATGAGGTTTCGGGTCAGCATGAGAATGCCTCCTTCCGGTGGCTCGCCTTTCTGCGGTACGCGGCCGGGCGAGCGGCGGGTCCGGGCAATCTCGCCCCGCCCGCACCCCCGCCCCACCTCGGCGGGGGCACCCCCAAGATGGCAACCGGCATGCCAGCGGGGCGGCTCGGGTCCGGCGTCGGCGCCCACGCTGCGGGCCTGGGAACGGCCTAGGCCGCTGCAAAGCCGGCAAAGCGATCGGCGAGCGGGTGTCAAAGTGGCAAGGAACCCTTTGTTTGCCAAGCCCGCCCGAACGTCCGATCATCCGCGTTCATGGAGGCCCCGACCCGCCCGAGCCATCCGGACCGCCGGCCCGCGGACCCGGCCCCCACCCCCGCTCATGCGGCGGCAACCACCGAAACAGGCGGTGGCGTGGCGGCACGGCTGCGTCGGGTGCTCGATGGGGCGTACGCGAACCGGGAGGAGATCGAGCACCGTTTCGGGGAACAGCGTCTCCGCGACGCGGCCGCCCGGCGCGGGCATCTGATCGTCGCCTGCGGGTTCTGCCTGCTCGTCGGGAGCCCGATCACGGTCATGGAGGTGGCCGGGGTCATCCTGATCGCGGTCTTCCTGCTCCGCCTGCCCCGGGTGGCGGGGCTGTGGATCCACGGCGTGGGGCAGCCGCCGTACCTGCTGCTGACGGCCTGGGCGGCGTGGTGGGTGCTCGGGCTGAGCTGGTCTTCGGACCGTGCGCACGGCCTGGACGAGCTGGCGAACCTGCGCTGGATGCTGATCCCGATGGCGATCTGGCCGGTGATGGACGGGCGGAGGTGGCTCGTCTGGGCGCTGGCGGCGGGGTTCGTGTTCGGGTACGCCTCGCAGGTCTGGCACGGGATCGGGCGGGCGCTGGAGGTGGAGTGGATGACGTTCGACCGCCTGCCGACGCGGAACAGCGGGTGGTGGGACCCGGTGGTCGGGGGCTCGCTGCTGTGCGCGGCGCTCGGGCTGCACCTGCCCCCGGCGGCGTTCGGGCGCGGGCGGGAGCGGTGGATCGGGCTGGCGGGGGTGGCGGCGACGCTGGCGGCGCTGCTGGCGACGGGGACGCGTGGGGCGTGGGCCGGGGGCGTCTGCCTGCTCGGCATGACGGGGCTGATCGTGGCGTGGCGGGTGGTGCGGGAGCGTTCGGTGCGGGCTCGGCTGCCGCTGGCGGCGTGCGCGGCGGCGCTGCTGGTGGGGGTGTTCGTGGCGGCGTTCAGCGAGGCGTTCCGCGAGCGGGCGTCGGCCGGGGTGAGCGAGGTGCGCCGGGTGCTCGTCGAGGGGGACTTCGACTCCGACACGGGGGGGCGGCTGCTCATGTGGCGCCAGGGCGTGCGGCAGTTCCTGGACGCGCCGCTCGCCGGATCGGGCACGGGGGCGTACGAGTCGCGGGCGCGGGCGGCGCTGCCGGAAGACGAGCGGTGGCTCGCCCACCGCATCCACGGGCACGCGCACAGCGCGGCGCTGCACGCGGCCGCGACCGGCGGGCTCGTGGGGCTGCTGCTCGGCGCGGGCGTGATCGGCGCGGGGGTGTGGGGCGGGCTGCGGCGCAACCCCGGCGAGCAACGGGGCGGCTACGACGCCGGGCCGGCGTTCGCGCTCATGGGGCTGGCCTTCGCGGGGGCGTTCGACACGATCCAGGTGAACGCGCAGACGGCCGCGATGCTCGGGCTGCTGCTCGGGCTCTGCCTGCCCGTGCGTCCCCGCCCGGTGGTGCGGCGCGAGCCGACGTCCAAGGCGAACCTGGCGGACGGGCTGGAGTGATCCCCTTGGACGAACCCCACCCCGTGCCCCACCCCGTGCCCCAACCCCATACCCACTCCTCACCGTCCCCCGCGCCGCGCGGGCGTCTGACGCTCGTGGTGGAGCACCTGAGCCGGCGTCCGCAGCGGCGTTCGAGCGCGTGGGCGCGGCGCACGGCGTTGGGGCTGGCGGCGCGGGGGTGGCGCGTCCGCATCCTGTGCGACGGCGCGGACCGCCCGGACGTGGAGGCGGCCTGCGAGGTCGTCCCGCGGCGCCAGCTGCGCGAGCACGCCCGGCGCGATCCCGGCGGGTTCGCGCGCTGGGCCGGGCCGCGGGTGGCGGCGCTCGCCCGCGAAGGGGAGGCGGTGCTCTCGCTCTCGCCGTACGTGTGCGCGCCGCTGTGGGCGCCGGTGGGGGTGGCGGCGAAGGACCACGTGCGGGGGCTGATCGAGCACCCGAGCCCGCCGTCGCTGGCGGTCGAGGTGCTCCATCACCTCTGGCTGCCGCGGGCGATGCTCGCGGCGGCGGTCGCGCGGCGGGAGCAGCCGCGGATCGGCGGACGGCGGGTGCGGATCGGGGGCTCGCTGCGGGCGTTCGGGCGTCGCGGGCCGGACGTGCGGCTCGCGGCGATCGACCTCGGGCACGCGAGCCTGTTCGACCCGCCGGCGGAGGCGGGGGAGCGCCGGCGGGTGCGGGAGGAGGTGCGGGGGCGTCTGGGGATCGAGCCGGACCGCCCGGTGCTGATCGCCAGCGTGCTGCGGCGGGGGGAGCGGGCGTTCGAGCGGGCCCTGCGGGCGTTCGCCGGGGCGCCCGGGGAGGCGATGCTGCTGGTCGCGGGGCTGCCGTCGCACTGGATCTCGGAGCGGGCCCGGCGGGCGGGCGCGGGCGGGCGGGTCGTGGCGCTGGGGACGATCGGCGACATGGCGCCGGCGATCCTCGCGGCCGACGCGGGGCTGGCGTGGCGGAGCGCGCACGGGCCCTCCGCGACGGGGCGGTTCATCGCCGACTGCCTGCGGTGCGGGCGTCCGGCGCTGGCTCTGCCGGGGACGCCCGGGGCGGAACTGCTGCACCCGGCGCGGTTCGGGTGCGACAGCCTGGGGGCGGTGGTGGAGCCGGAGGAGCTGGGGCGGGCGATCGGGGAGCTGGTGCGCCCGGAGTGCCTGGCGGCGGCGCAGGCCGCGGCCGAGGGCGTCGCCCCGGCGCTGGCCTTCGACGCGTTCCTGGACCGGCTGGAGGCGGCGCTGGGCGCTCAGCACCCGGCGACGTAGGCGCGAAGGAAGCTGAGCAGGTCGGCGACGTCGACCGTGGCCGGCGGGACGCGGTCGGCCTCGGGGTCGCGGGAGCGGAACTGCCCCAGGTAGCGGAGCAGGTCCCAGACGGTGACGCGTCCGTCGAGGTCGGCGTCGGCGTTGCACGCGGGGATCGGGCGGACCTCGGCGGTGAAGGAGCCGGAGTTGTCGGTGTAGAGGGCGGGGGGACGCCCGTCCGGCCAGCCGAAGGCGAAGGCGTCGATGTATCCGAGGAAGAGCCTCGTGGCGCCGCGGGGGACGACGAAGCTCTGGACGGCGCCGGCTGCGGTGCGGCCGTCGCCGATGAAGAAGGTTTGGGCGATCGCCGGGGCGAGGGAGGGGAAGTCGGCGCCGAGGTCGCGGAAGTCCAGGCGCGGGGGTTCTTCGCCCTCGGGCGGGGTCTCCGCGGCGAGGAAGACGCCGGCGAGGAAGCCGAAGCGCGGGGCGATGAGCCCGGCGATGCCGTCGGCGCTCAGGACGTTGGTGCCGTGGGGCCCGTTCGCGGTCTGGGTGCCGCCGTCGGGCCCGACGACGGGCCAGGCGGGTCCGCCGGCCGCGGCGCCGGTCACGGGGCCGAACTCGACGGCGATGGTCCTGGGCGGGAGGGGGATTTCGGGGGGAAGGAGCCCGCCGCGTTCGGGAGAGGGCGCCGGGTCGCCGGCGTCGAAGAGGTCGGAGCGGGCACTGACGTGGACGGTCTGGGCGCAGGCGACCTGCGGGATCGCCGCCCAGGCGGCGAGGAACACTGCGGGCATGATCGACTCCCTCCGAAGACCCTGCGGAGATTCGATCGGCGCGCGGGGCGCAACTGCTGCAGCGCGCACGGACGCAACCCCGGATTCCGGGGACCGGTGACGCGGGAAGCGGACGGATCGCCGGGCACGCCGGCCGGAGCAGGCGCGGGCGGGTGGTGGGTGGGGGTGAGCGGAGGCGAGGGTGGCGGATGGGGGCGGGATCAGTCGGCGGAGATGCTCTTGGGGCCCATCTTCCCGGCCGTGCGCTCCATGTAGCCCTTGCCCTTCTTCTCGTACTTGGTGAAGCCGAGGCGCTCGAGGTTCTTGTTGCTGAGCAGGCTCTTGGACTTCATGTCGGACCAGTTGCCGGCGATGCTGGGCGCCTGCGGGACGCGGCGGACGGGGCGGCCGGTCTCGGGGTGCTTCTTGAGCGCGTCGGCCGAGATCGGCTGAACGATCTCGAACGTCTCGCCGGTGCCCTCGCCCTGGTCGTCGAGGATCTCGTACACGTAGGTGGGCATGAGGGACTTTAGGGTGAGGGGCCCGTCGCGGTTCGCGCCGCGGAGCGGGGTCCGAGAAGGCGTCGCGCCGCGGGGCGTGCGCTCGGGACACCCCGAGGGACGGCCTGCGCCGCCCGGTTTCTGGGCGATTGCGCGTTACGGCGCGGATCGGAACGGGGCGCTCGCCGGATCGCGCGGTATGGTCGTTCGGGGGCGGCGCGGGGGGAGGGGGTGGGGTGGGGGATGGGGGTCGATCAGCGGGTTTCGGAGATGCGCATGCCGGGTGTTCGTCTGTTTTCGGGCTTCCTCGCTTCGGTCCTGCTCGCCGCCGCGGCCGTCGGGGAGCCGGTGCCGGTGACGCTGCACCTGGCGGGGGGCGGCGCCGAGCTGCGTCGCGACGGGGAGCCGTACCCGGTGAAGGGGGCCGGGGGCGACGCCTCGATGGCCGTTCTGGCGTCGGCCGGGGGGAACTCGATCCGCACGTGGGGCGTCGGGCCGCAGACGCGGGCGTTCCTGGACGCGGCGCACGAGCAGGGGCTGAGCGTCGCCTTCGGCATCTGGCTGGGGGCGGTGCAGCACGGGTTCAACTACAACAACCCGGGCGCGGTGGCGGCGCAGAAGGAGCAGGTGCGCCAGATCGTGCTCGAGTACAAGGACCACCCGGCGGTGCTGGTGTGGGGGCTCGGGAACGAGATGGAGGGGTTCGGCGACGGGAACAACCCGGCGCTGTGGAACCACATCGAGGACCTGGCGCAGATGGTCAAGTCGATCGACCCGCACCACCCGACGATGACGACGATCGCGGAGGTGTACGGGGTGCGGATCCAGCAGATCCACCAGCGCTGCCCGAGCCTGGACATCGTGGGGATCAACACGTACGGCGGGGCGTCGAGCGTGGCGCAGCGCTACCGGGCGGCGGGGGGGACGAAGCCGTACATGATCACCGAGTACGGGATCTACGGGCACACGGACACGGGGACGACGGCGTGGGGGGCGCCGTGGGAGATCTCGAGCACGCTCAAGGGCCCGATCTACCGGGACAACTACGAGCGGTTCGCGAACGACCCGCTCTGCCTCGGCTCGTACGCGTTCGTCTGGGGGGACAAGCGCGAGGCGACGCTGACGTGGTTCGGGATGTTCCTGGAGGACGGGAGCAAGCTCGAGCCGGTCGACGCGCTCGCGGGCGCCTGGGGCGTCGCGGCGCTCGAGAACCGCTGCCCGCAGCTCCCGGCGTTCTGGGTCTCGGGCAGCGGGCGGATGAACCCGGGGCAGACGCTCCGCGCGCACCTGGAGGTGAGCGACCCGGACGGGGACGCGCTGACGTACGAGTACCGGCTCTTCCAGGAGACCGAGCAGGGGCTGCCGGGGGACGAGGCCCCGCTCCCGCCGGAGTTCCCGCAGTTCCTCTCCGACGCGGGGGCGACGGGGGTGACGATCACCTGCCCGCCGCTCAAGGGGGCCTACCGGCTGTACGTCTTCGTGCGGGACGGGCGCGGCGCGGCCGCGACGGCGAACATCCCGATCTACGCCAACGAGGACACGCCCCCGCCGCCGCCGCCGGCGCCGGAGCTGCCGGTGTACGTCTACGGCGACGGGCAAGCCACGTTCTGGAGCCCGAGCGGGTGGATGGGCAACACCGGGTCGATCGCGATGGACTTCGCGCACGGGCAGAACCCGGCCGCGGGGGCGACGGCGCTGCGCGTGCAGTTCAACCGGGCCGGGGGCTGGGGCGGGGTGGTCTGGCAGAACCCGGCCGGGGACTGGGGGCACCAGCCGGGCGGGATCGACCTGACGGGCGCGCGGAGCCTGAAGTTCTGGGCGCGGGGCTCGCGCGGCGGGGAGGCGCTCACGTTCGGGTACGGGATGCTCGACGGGAACGTGCCGTTCCGCGACAGCTCCCGCGCGGAGATCCAGGTGGCGCTGACGACCGCGTGGCAAGAGCACCGCATCGACCTCGCCGGCAAGGACCTGTCGAGCATCAAGAGCGGGTTCTACTGGATCCTCGAGGGCGGGGCGCAGCCGATCGAGTTCTTCCTCGACGAGATCCGGTACGAGGACTGCGGGCCGGCCGACGCGGACGGGAACGGGGAGGTGGACGTGAACGACCTGCTCGGGTTCCTCGGGGCGTTCCGGGCGGTGGCGCCGGAGGCGGACATCGACGGGAACGGGCAGGTGAACGTGAGCGATCTGCTCGGGTTCCTGGGGGCGTTCCGGGCGGGGTGCGTCTGAGCCGCCGGTTGTTCGGGGGAGAGCAACCGCGGGGATCACCGAGGGCACGGAGGGCGATGCGGGGGAGAGCCCTCGCATCGGAAGCGCGGGGATGGCTTTGCAGGAGCGGGCGCGAGCGCGTCTGCCCGCCTGTTCCTGCCTCCGTGTCCCCGTGGTTGCTCTGCGTTCCAGCGAGCGGTCAGCCGAAGACCTGGCCGCTCTCCAGATCCTGGAGCTTCCAGCCGTAGGTCTTGCAGAGGCGCTGGAGGACGGGCCAGGCGCAGTCCTCGTCGTTGACGGTGAGCATGGCGTTGCGGATCTCGTCGTCGCCCGAGCGGTACTCGACGACGAACCCGGGCCCGTACAGAACGTCGGTGCCGACGGCCCCGCGCGGGGCGCCGTCCGGGGCGGTGTTGAAGGGGGCGAGCTTCGCGAGCAGATCGCGCACGCTGCCCAGGACCCCCTGGCCCGCGGAGGGATCCTCCGGGTCGTTCGGGCGCATCAACACGAGCACTCGCTTCTTGCGTTTCGCCACGGCGGGAGGATAGCGGGAGGGGGGGATGGGGTGGGGACCCGGGCGACCGCGCCGCCGGGAGCCCTTCGTCCGATGCACCGCGGGCGGAGGGCGGCGCGCACGGCCGAGGGCTCGGCGCCGCGCGCCGCGGGCGTTCGGGGATCACGTTCGCGCGGAGCCGGCGAGCCCCCCGGCGGCTGGGCGCCGCCGGTTCGTCGGGGTTATTCCTCTTCGTCGCCCTCGTCGGACGCCTCGATCTGCTCGCGGAGGGGGCGCTGCTGCTTGAGCTTCTCGACGAGTTCCGCGGCCGTCTCGACGAGCTGCGAGAGCGGCACGGGCTTGATGAGGTAGGCGTCGACGCCGAGGTTCTCGGCGTAGACCTGGTGCCGGCGGCCCTCGTTGGCGGTCATCATGATGACCATGGGCGAGTCGGCCTTGCCCTTGATCTTCTCGAGCGCGAGGAAGCCCGAGCGCCCGGGGAGCATCATGTCGAGGACGACGAGGTCGGGCGGGTCGTCGTTGCAGATGTCGACGGCCGCGTTCCCGTCGCCGACGGCCATGGTCAGCGCGCCCTCCGCCTGCAGGGCCATGTCCACCGATTCGCGGATGTCGGGGTCGTCGTCGACGATGAGCACCCGAACGTCCTCGAGCCGGCCTGTCTGTGCGTCCATCATGTGGTTCTCTTCGGAGGGGTGAACCCTCCCTGTACTCTCGCGGGCGCCCGCCGGTTCCCGGGAGGCGTGCCCTCCGTCGGATTATGGCAGCCGGTCGGTCGCATGCTCGCGCAGGTAGCGGCTATCGGCCTCGCTGCGTGCCACGATCGCCTGGACGGCCTCCGCGTCCATCCACGGCAGGGCGGCGAGTTTCTCCCTCAGGGAAGGGGGGAAGGGCTTGGCGTCGCGCTCGTGCCTGGGGCGGCTCTTCCAGATGCGGTGCATCCAGAGGTACTGCTCCGGGGCCGAGCGGACCATCGACTCGATCGCGCGGCGGTAGCGCGCGGTGAGGTAGAAGAGCGGGTCGGCGGTTCCCGGGCCCTCGAGGTAGTCGGCCGGGCGGATGACGTCGTGGATCTCGATGCGGTAGCGGAGCCCGCGGCAGGCGCGGCGTTCGGCGTCGGGGAGGGCGGCCGGGTCGAGGCGGCGGGCCATCCCGCAGATGACGATGGCGCGGTGCTGGATCGCCAGCAGCCCGATGGACTTGTAGGTGCTCGCCAGGCGCCCGAGGTACGGGACGAAGAGCCCGCGGTCGCCGGCGTTCTGATCGGCGACGAAGCCGACGGGCTCGTGCGCGTCGAGCAGGCGCGGCAGGGCCTCGGTGGCCCCGAACTTGTCGAGCAGCTCGAGGCCCTTGGCGGCCCGGACGCGGCGGACCCAGTCGTCCAGCGGGCGCAGGTCGAGCGGGCGGTAGAGGGCGTGCATCGGGAAGCCGAGCAGGGCGAGGGTGTAGCCGAGGATCTCCCAGTTGCCGCAGTGCCCGGTGACGAGGATGCACGGGGGCCCGCGGCGGGGGTCGCCCTCCGGGCGGGCGGCGTCGAGCAGCGGGCGGACGCCGTCGGCGAGGTCGCCCAGCTCGACGTGCCGGAACCACGTGCGCTCGGTGAGCAGGCGCGGCAGGGCCGCGACCTCGACGCCCAGGAGCATGAGGTGCTGGTAGGCCTGGGCGGCGAGGGCCTGGTGCTCGGCGGGGGAGCGCTCGGGGAAGGCCTGCGCGATGTTGGCGACGGCGCGTTCGATCCGGCGGCGGTTGAACGGGGCGCGGGCGAAGGCGCGCCCGAGGGCGCGGGCGACGGGCCCGGCGCCCTCGACGCCGAAGCGCGAGACGAGCCCGACGCCGACGCGCACGGCCGCGTAAGCGCCGAACTCGCCGGCCGGGCGGAGCGGGGCGGGGAGGATGGGGTGTTTCTTCGACAGGGGGCGAAGGGTAGGAAGCGGCGCGGCGGAGGGTCGCCCGGGAACACCGCCGGGACCGGCAGAGATCGGTGAGGCCGGGGGTGGACTCGACGCGGCGTCGAGGAGTGGGTTGGG
>CAYMFP010000091.1:0-10416 GCA_964389385.1 uncultured Phycisphaeraceae bacterium
TGGGCCAGTCGTTCCCGTGCCAGTACAAGTCCGGCCGGTGCCGGGGGAGCCTCGGCACGAACCTGTGCGCATACACGCAGCAGTCAATCTCATGCACGTCCTCGACCCCGTCGGGAGGTGCCTGCCCGCCGCCCGCGAATCAGGAGCCGGGGGAGCCCGTCACGATCCACGATCGTGCCGAGGAGGAATCCGGCCAGACGGCGGAGGAGTCGGACCCGAACGGGATCGTGCACCCCTAGGCCACGGTGCGCGGCGCTGTCAGCGCCGCATGCTTCTGTCGGCTGTTGGAGCTCCCGGCCGTCACGCACGGCCGGGAGCGGCTTGACTCGGTTCCGGTGCGACGGCGCCCAGTGCGGCGGGTTCCGTTCGCTTCCGCTGCCGGCGCGGTGCGGCGTCAGCGAGCGGGGACTCCGGCTCGGCGATCCGGCCTTTCGAGGGGACGCGATGCGAACGAAGTTCCTCATGGAGCGAGCCGTGGTGTGGGCCGCGCACGCCGTCATGGCGATCGTCGCGCTCGCGGCGATCTCGAAGGCGACGGCCTTCCGTGAGTTTCTCGTGTCTCTTTCGACGTGGCAGGTCCTCCCTGAACAACTGCTCGTCATCGGCGGTGCGAGCGTCGTCGGCGCCGAATTCCTCCTCGCCGGCCTGTGGTTTCTCGGCGTCTCGCCCGCCCGCGTCGCCGCGGCCACGGCCGCGATGCTCGCCCTCTACACCGGCGTGTACGTTTGGAAGGTGGCCCTCGGCGATCCGCCAGACTGCAACTGCCTGGGCCGCCTTCTCGCGTTCGAGGCCGCTCAGCGATCCTCCGGCTATCTCATCGGCCGCAACACGCTGCTGATCGGCATTCTCGTCGCACGAGCCGTCTCCGGCCGTCGAACCAAGCCCCGTGGCGAGCCCGCGGCCCGGCCGCCCTCGCAAACGCTCCCGCGGTCCGCTTTCACCCTCATGGAAACCCTCGTGACGATCCTGGTGATCGCCCTTCTGATCGCCATCGCCCTCCCTGCGCTGGCCGCCGTTCGTGCCCGCTCCAGGACGGTGGTTTCCCTCTCGAACCTCCGCCAGCACGCATCGGCCTTCGCCGCGTACGCGGGTGATTGGAAGGACACCCTTCCGCGGTTCATCGAGCCCAATGGCGACCATCGCCTCGCCGAAACCGCCGCCACCGGCCCTTTCCCCTACGCCTTCGAGGACCACTACCCCTACTTCATCCAGTCGATCTTCTGGCCATTCGTCATGGCCCGCTCCGGCTACGAGTCCCTGCCCTGGAACGCCGAGCTGTTCTACCCGCCGGGCGCCGACATCCTGGCCGGAGCCGAGCTCGAGCGGGACATGCCGTACCAGTACTCGGCCACATTCGTCTCGGCGCCGGCCTTCTGGCAGCAGACGACGCGCACCGGGCCGGACCAGTGGGTCGGCGTCCGCTTCGCCGACGTGCGCTACGGCTCGAACAAGATCCTCATCTCGACGGTCATGCGACCGGACGGCCGGCCCGCCGAAGCCCACCTGGGATACGCCGACGGCTCCGCCGATCAACGGAGCCCCGGCGACGTCGAGCCCGCCTACCCCGGCGGAGAGGGCAACTTCGAAGGCGCCTGGTCCCCCTTCACCGGATGGCCGCTCGGAAGCCACACCATCTCCGGCGTCCACGGCCGGGACGTCCGATCCCGCTAGCCGCGCCGCCCGCCGCCGACCGGGCGGCAGGCCCGGCTGAGCGGATGGCGCCAAGGTGCCGCGGGAGATCCGTGTCCCGAGCGGCACGCGTGCGAGGCTACCCGATCACCTTCCGCCGCTGGTTCACGTAGTCCCACAGCACGAACCGGTCGAGGTCCCGCCCGGCCGTGAAGAAGACGCGTCCGCCCGTCTGCTCGGCCATGCGGTGCGCGAACGCCACGTCCTCCGAACTCTGGTTCCACGACGGCAGCAGGAAGATGTTGATCGTGATCCCCTCCCGCTTGCAGAGCATCGCCTCCCGCATGGTCGCCCGCTCCGTGAGCGGGTCCGGCGGGTAGAGCAGGTAGAGGTGCGTCCGCCCGCTCCGCGGGTCGGCCTCGAAGTGGGCCGTCGGCAGCCCGTCCGTGATGAGGAAGACCTGCTTGTTCGGCGTGTCCTGCGGCGCCAGCAGCTGCCGCGCGAGCTGCAGCCCCCGCTGGATGTTCGTGAAGTGCGGCGGGATCATCGAGTCCGTGACGTTCGGGTCCGACATGTCCGCCCGCAGGCGCACCACCGGGTCGTAGATCGTCACCGGCTTGGGCATCAGCCTCGCCACGTCCCCGAGCGGCACGAGCCTCGCCAGGCTGAACACCTCCACGAACCGCAGGAAGTCGCCCGGGAAGTCCGTCCGGATCAGCCCCTCGAGCGCCAGCGCCATCCGCTTCGCGTTGATGTACTGCCCCCCGTGCCGCATCGAGCCGGACATGTCCATCGCCACCACCGTCGCGCACTTGGCGTTGTTGCGCGTCAGGTGGATGTCGATGTCCTCCGGCCGCATCGCGATGCGGCCCCGCCCGGCCGTCCCCTCCGCCCCCATCCGCGCCACCGCGTTCACCACCGAGTTCGCCACGTCCATGTGCGTCGGCGAATCCCCGAACTCGTACGGCCGCGTCTTCGCGACCTCCACCGCACCCTCGCTCGAGACCGGCCCCTCGTGCCGGCCGCTCTTGCCGGGATCGAGCGCGTTGAAGACCTCCTGCAGCACCCGCCCCTGGAAGAGCCGCATCGCCCTCGGCGTCATCCGGTAGTTGCCCTCGGCGTCGCGCTCCAGCCCCTGCCGCTCGGCCTCGCTCCGCAGGTACTCCTCGATCCGGCGCCCGAACTCCCGCAGCTCGTCGACCTGGGCGTCCTGCACGAACTCCCGAAGCTCGTCCATGTCGATGTACGCGAGCTGGGCGTTCTTCATCGCCTCGCGCAGCTGCTCCAGCAGCCGCTCGATCGTCTCCAGCTCCTCCTTCACCTCCAGCGCCGAGTCCACGTCCAGCGGCTCGCGCCCCGTGAACGTCCACCGCGCCCCCAGCTCCTCCGTCTCGTACACGTTGCCGAGCGACTCCATCGCCCGCAGCAGCTGCGCGGCGAAGCCCTTGTCCTCACGCTCCGCCCGGTACCACAGCCGCTCCAGATCGCGCAGCTGCTCGTCGCGCACCGCCTTCTCGAACGCCTCGCGCAGCGCCTTCGGCGGCCGCAGCCCCTGCGCCTCCCCTGCGAACCGCTCCCGCGCCTCCTTCACCGCCGGCGCCGGGTCGTACGTCTCCAGGATCTTCTTCCGCCGCTCCTCGAGCATCCGGATCATCGCCTCCAGGCTCGGCCCGAGCCCGGCGATCTGCGACACGTCCAGCTTGATCGCGTTCGCGAGGTCCTCGTCCGTGAACTCCCGCATCCCCCCGAACATGAGCATGTGCTCCATCGCGGCCGAGGCGACGTCCGGCGGAGGAGCGGTGGGGGAGGGGAACCGCTTCGGGTCGTACTTCTGGTAGGTGTGGATGAGGCCGCCCAGGGGGCCGGAGGGCCGCGGGCGCGGGTCGGTAGGCATGGGGAACCGTACGCAGAACCACCCGCGGCGGGTTCGCGTCCCGCCGCCCCCGCTCACGGGGCCTCGGTCGGGCCGGAGCGCGCCGCCCGCCCGCCCCGCAGGCTCAGGCTCGCCCGCGCCTCGCGGAACTCCCGCAGCCGCCGGCGGTGGGCCCCGAGGATGTCGCTCCGCGTGATGAAGCCGACCAGCGCGTGGTCCTCCGGGCGGAGCACCGGCAGGCGCCCGATATCGTGGTCCACCATCCGGTCCGCCGCGTGCCGCAGCGTCGCGTCGTCGTAGATCACCAGCGGCGGGCGGCGGATCAGGTCGCGCACGATCCTCCCCCCCGCCTCGCCGCCGAGCAGGTCGCGCCGCGTCAGCACGCCCGCGAGCAGGCCCGTGCCGTCCAGCACCGGGAAGCCCTGGTGCGACGTGCCGGGCGCGCCCGAGGCGAGCCAGGCCCGGACGTCCTCCACCCGGTCCTCCGCGCGCAGCGTCACCGGCGCCCCCGACGCCGCCTCGCGCACGAGCACGTGGCTCAGGAAGTCCGGCACGTACTCGACCGGCACGAGCACGCCGCGCCGCGCGATCTTCTCCGTCATGATCGTGTGCCGCATGAGCAGCGACGAGACGAGGTACGCCGCCGTGCACCCCCCCAGGAGCGGGAGGAGCCCCAGCGGCTGCAGCGTCGTCTCGAACGCGAAGACCGCCGACGCGAGCAGGGCCCGCGACGCCCCCGCGAAGATCGCCGCCATCCCCACCAGCGCCGCCACCCGCACGTCCACGCCCGCCCCCGGCACGGCGATCACCGCCGCCGCCCCCAGCAGCGCCCCGGCCCCGGCCCCGATGGTGAACAGCGGCGCCAGCGTCCCGCCGGAGGTGCCGCTCCCGAGCGCCACCGACCACGAGATCAGCTTCATCGCGCACAGGAACGCCACGAACCCGAGCGGCGCCAGCTCCCCCGAGATGATCCCGCTGATGTTCTCGTACCCCACGCCCAGCGTCCGCGGCGCGAAGTACCCCGCCACGCCGACCGCGACGGCCCCGATCGCCGGCCACCACATCCAGTGCACCGGCAGCCGCTCGAACAGGTCCTCGATCCAGTACACCAGCCGCGTCACCCCCACGCTCGCGATGCCGACGACGGCGCCGATCGCCACGTACACCGCGATCGACGGCCCGCTCGGCGTCGCCAGGTCCGGCATCGGGAAGACGGGGCCGCCGCCGAAGAGGACGAGCCTCGCCCCCGCCGCCGTCACCGCCGCCAGCGCGATCGGGATCAGCGACCGCGGGCGGAACTCGAACACCAGCAGCTCGATCGCCAGCAGCACCGCCGAGACCGGTGCCCCGAACGTCGCCGACATCCCCGCCGCGGCCCCCGCGGCCAGCAGCGTCTTCCGCTCCGCCGCCGTCGTCCGCAGCACCTGCCCCACCAGCGAGCCCAGAGCCCCGCCCGTCGCGATGATCGGCCCCTCGGCCCCGAACGGCCCCCCCGTGCCGATCGCGATCGCCGAGGAGAGCGGTTTGAGGAACGTCATCCGCGGCGGGATGCGGCTCTGGTTCGTCAGGATCTGCTCCATCGCCTCCGGGATGCCGTGCCCGCGGATCGCCTTCGAGCCGTACCGGGCCATGAGCCCGACGATCAGCCCGCCGACGACCGGCACGCCGATCACCCAGAGCCCCAGCCCGTTCCCCGCCGGGCTCACCTCCTCGACCGAGAGCCGCCCGAAGAACGACAGGTTCGTGATCAGCGCGATCAGGTGCACCAGGACGTACGCGATCACCGCCGCGGCCGCCGCCAGCGGCACGCTGATCCCGCAGATCAGCAGCAGACGCCGGTCCACCAGCGACGCCTCGCCGCCCACCGACGCGGCCTCGATCGCCGGACCCATGGACGGAGACACCGGCAGGCCCGGCGTCGTCGACGCCCGCTCGACCTGGTGCCGCAGCGTCTCGTGTCCGGGGTCGGGATGGTCGGGCATGGATCGACAGCGGCCGCGCGGTGCGGCCTCCTCTGCTCGGGATGAACGGTCGCCGCTCCGCCTCCCCGTCCGCCGATCCTACGGGACGCCCGGGGCCGATTGCGCCCCGCCGCCCGTCAAATTCTCCGCGAGCGCCCCGGCCCCGCGCCTCACGTCTCGTACTCCATCCGCCCGAACCGCTCCGCGCGGCTGATCCGGTCCGTCGCCCACAGCCCCGCGAGCACGAACTCCACGCAGCTCGCCCGCACGCCCGGGTCGTCCGCCGCGTTCACCTCGAACGCCTTCTCCCACACCGGCGGCACCCGCTTCACCCGCTCGGCGTAGTGGCTGCTCGGCAGCATGTCGCCGACCTCGATCTTCACGCCCTTGCCGAAGATCTCCGCGATCTCCTCCAGCCCGTGCCGGTCCACGTACTCCTCGAACACCTCCCCGATCGCCTGCGCCGCGATCGCGTCGAGCACCTGCCGCTCCGACATCTGGCTGCTCGCCATCATGTCCAGCTCCAGCTTCCCGATCGCCGACGCGTGGAAGTGCGCCAGGTCGCTGATCCGCGGCACGGCCGGCGTCTCGCCGAGCCGGATCGCCCGCTGCCGCGCGCTCGCCACCATCGTCCGGTAGTTGGCGATGCTGAACCGCGCGCTCACCCCCGACTCGTGGTCCACGTACTTGCTCTTCCGCGCCACCGCCGACATCTGCTCGCAGATCTCGAGCATGAACCGCGGCACCACCACCGGGAAGTCCGCCGGGCGGTTCGGGTCCCCGAGGTCGATCCCCGCCTCCGCCACCATGATCTCGATGCCCAGGTCCCGGTCCCGCGGGTAGTGCGTCTGGATCGTCGCCCCGATCCGGTCCTTGAGCTGCGGGATCACCTTCCCCGACCGGTTGTACGTGCTCGGGTTCGCGCTGAACAGCACCATCACGTCGATGTCGAAGCTGATCGGGAACCCCCGGATCTGCACGTCCCGCTCCTCCAGGATGTTGAACAGCCCCACCTGCACGAGGTCGTCCAGGTCCGGCAGCTCGTTCATCGCGAAGATGCCCCGGTGCATCCGCGGGATCAGCCCGAAGTGCAGCGCCTCCTCGGCCGACATGCTCGCGCCCGACATGATCTTCGCCGGGTCGATCTCCCCGATCACGTCCGCGAACTTCGTCCCCGGCGCCAGCCGCTCCGCGTACCGCTCCGTCCGCGGCCACCACGCGATCGGGATCTCCTCCTCGCGCTTCCCCTCCACGAACCGCCGCCCCACGCCCGTGATCGGGCGGTACGGGTCCTCGTGCACCGGGCACCCGGGGATGTCCAGGTACGGGACCGCCTCGTCCAAGAACCGCGTCAGCATCCGCATCAGCCGGCTCTTGGCCTGCCCCTTCTCCCCGAGGAACAGCATGTCGTGCCCCGCCAGGACCGCGTTGACGACCTCCGGGATCACCGTGTCCTCGTACCCCACGATCCCCGGGAACAGCGGCTCGCCCGCCCGGAGCATCGCGATCAGGTTCGTCCGGATCTCGTCCTTCACCGGGCGCGAAACCCACCCGCTCGCGCGCAGCTCCGCCAGGTTCGTCGGGCGCTGCGGCCGCGCGGTGCGGGCCGTGCTCGACGCGTGCGTTTGCGACTCGCCCATCGGCTCTCCTGCTCGGCGCGCCGCCGCCCTCCCCCGCGGCGTGAGCGCCCGCCTGCACCTTCCGCCCCTCCCCGCCCCGGGTCAAGCCGCCTCGGGCGCAGCCCCCGGAGGCTGCGCCCGCACCTCCATCACCTCGCAGTCCTCGAGGATCTCCCGCGCCCGCTCCACGTCCGGCGCCGCGTCCGTGTGCACCGCCAGCAGCAGCCCTCCGTCCTGCACCATCTTCAGATGCTGGTCCATGTGCTCGGGCGCGATCCCCATCCGCGCCAGCGCGTCGTGGATCCCCCGGTCCTCGTCCGCGTCCGGCGGCGTCGACGCCACCGCCGCGTACAGCGGGCCCGACCCGTACAGCCCGTACGTCGGGTTCGCCACCCCTCCGCCCAGCTGCGCGAGCCCCGCCACCAGCGCCCCGAACACCCCGCCGAGTTCGTCCGCCGACGGCCGTTCGCCCTCGATCCGGTCCACGTCCATCTCGAGGAACTCCTCCTCGTCGATGTCCCGGTACAGCCCGTCCGTGACGAGCAGCGACATCTGGTCCTTCTCGAACCCCCCCTCGTCCACCAGCCGCTGCACCGCGTCCTCGCAGTGCTCCCGCCGCTCGAACACCGCCACCACCGCCCGCTCCAGCGTCCCCGAGTAGTGGGGCGCACGGTTGCTGTGCACCGGGTTCCCGTGCGCCCCCGGGTGCGGGTTGTCCCCCGTCACCGGCATCGGGTCCGGGTCCCGCTCCGGGGTCGCCTCCAGGTCGGGCGGAGCGTGCACGCTCCCCTCCTCCCGCCGGTCCTTCGGCGGGATGAACTGGTTGCCCTTCTCGGCCCGGAGTCCGGGCACGCGGTCCTGCGGATCGGAAGCCATGGGTCAGCCCTTCTCGTCGGTGCGTTCGCCCCGAGTTCGGCCCGGTCCGCGCCCGGGATGCGGTTCCTCCCCCGCCCCGGGGCGGGCGCCCGCCCGGTCGCTCACCTCCCGTTCTCTCCCGATGCTCCGTTCTCCTCCGCCCCCGGCGCCGTCCCCGGCACGGAGAGCAACGCCGCGAGTTCCGCCCCCACCCGCGCGAGCTGCGCGTACACCCGCTGCTCGTACGCCCGCCCCACCCCCACCCCCACCCCAACCCCAGCACCCGTCCCCTCCTCCGCCCCGCCGGGCTGGAAGCGCGGCGCGCACGCCTCCAGCCGCGACCGCAGCGCCGCGAGCCGTTCCGGCTCCGTGCGCCGCGTCTCCACCGCCTCCGCCAGCCGCTCCAGCGTCTCCGCCGCGCAGGCGACGAACCGCGACACGTCCGCCCCGCCCACCGGCGGCGCGCCCGGCCCGAAGTGCACCAGCAGCACGTTCAACGCCCGCGTCACCCGCCGGTTCCCCGCCGCGAGCACCGCCGCCGCCTCCGCTCCCTCCCGCCGCGCCCGCGGGTCGGCCAGCAAGCGCTCCACCGAGGCGTACACGTCCGCCGTCGCCGCCTCCGCACGACGCTTGGCCGGCACCACGCCCCGTTCGTCCTCCGGCGACTCCGCCAGCGCCTCGCCCAGCGTCCGCAGGTACGCCGCGTTCGCCCGCAGCGCCGAGGCCATGATCGCCGGGAACCGCCTCTGCTCCCACATCGGCCAGAAGATCATCGCCGCCGCCAGCGCCAGCAGGCCCCCGCCCGCCGTCGCCGCCAGCCGGTCCGTCACCAGCCCCAGCGTCGTCCCCCGCCCCGAGCCGATCAGCACCACGAACACCGTCACGAACAGCACACCGAGCCGGTAGTTCCGCCGCACGATGTACGCGAACCCGAACGCCGCCGCGCACGTCGCCGCCACGACCACGCCCTCCGGCGGGTCACGGAGCAGCAGCAGCCCCGCCGCCGCCCCGCCCGCCAGCGTCCCGATCGCCCGCTGCACCGCCCGCGAGACCGTCGCCCCGTAGTCCGGCTGCAGCACCACGACCACCGTCAGCGGCAGCCAGTACCCGTGCGCCAGCCCGAGCGTCTTGTACGCCAGCACCGCCAGCAGCATCAGCACCGCCACCCGCGCCGTGTGCCGCAGGATCAGCGGCTCCGGACGCCACGACGCCAGGTGCAGCACCGCCGCCATCGGACGCAGCCGCCACGCCCCCAGGTCCATCAGCTCGAACGGGAACGACGCCCGCTCCCCGGCCCGGTCCGTCGTGGCCCGCACCGCCCCCGCGCCCGTCCCCAGCATCTCCTCGATCCGCCGCAGCGCCGTCCCCAGCTCCGCCCGCGCGTCCCCGTCATCCACCGCCGACTCGGCCCGCGCCCCGAGCGCCCGCACCAGGCTCCCCGCCCGCCGCAGACGCACCTCGCACACCGCCACGTGCGCCGGCTGCCCGGAGACCGTCGCGATCGCCACCGCCCCGGCCGTGTTCCCGAGCGACTGCCACGCCGCCTCCAGCGCCGGGCGCAGCTCCCGAACCCCGGCCGTCTGCGCGTGCGCGTCGACCATCGTCTCCAGCGCCGCCGCCCGCGCCGTCAGCCGCGCCGCGAGGCGCGTGAGGTCGTGCAGCGCCGCCGTGATCGCCCGCTCCCGCCCCGAACCCGCCAGCGTCCGGAACGCCGCGTCCAGCGCCCGCCGCACCCGCCCCTCCGCCTCCGCGATGCGCGAGCCCCGCTCCCCGCCCCCGTCCGCGAGCGCCCGGAACAGGTCCGCCGCCGCGAGCCACGCCTCGGCCGCGATCCTCCGCTGCGGGTACTGCGGACGCACGAGCCACATCGCGATCTGGATCGCCAGCCCCCACAGGCCCCCCGCGGCCACCGCGGCGCTCGGGTGCCCCTCGTGCGGCAGCTCCATCCCGAGGAAGAACGCCACCGTCGTCGGGATCCCCATCGGCAGCGCGTACGCCGGGCTCACGTGCCGCCACAGCCCGGCGTGCACCGCGATCAGCAGCGTCCCGAACAGCGCCGGGGACAACGCCCCGCCCGTCAGCGAGCCCAGCTCCGCCGCGACCGCCAGCATCAGCACCAGCGCAAACGCATACCCGCTCCGCAGCGGGTACGGGCCCCGCACGTCCAGCAGCGACACCTCCAGCGCCGCCAGCAGCACGAACGGGACCGGCAGCGGCAGCCGCCCGTCCATCCCCAACAGCAGCGGGGCGCCCACCGCCGCCACGGCCCGCAGCCCGCGCCGCGTCTCCGGCTGCAGCCACACCCCTCCGACGCGCCCGATCAGCCTGCGCCATGCGTGCGACATCGTGCCCTCGCCGCGCCCGCCCCCCCGCGTCCGCGGCCACACTAGCCCCGCCCGCCGCGCAGGGGACGCCGGCCCCCGGCCCGGGCATGGCGGGCCGCGGGGTGAGGTGGGGGGCGAGGGGGGAATGGGGTGGG
>CAYMFP010000092.1:0-10409 GCA_964389385.1 uncultured Phycisphaeraceae bacterium
TCTCGAAGGGGACGTCGTCGGTCAGCGTGGCGATGTCCAGGTCCTTGTTGAGGATGGTGATGTTGGTGTCGGCCTGGATCAGGTCGGCGGTGACGTCGCCGGGGCCCTGGGCGGCGAGGCGCATGGTGCGGGGCTCGTCGCCGTCGAGCTGGACCACGAGGTTCTTGACGTTGAGGATGATTTCGGTGACGTCCTCGAGAACGCCGGGGAGGCTGGTGAACTCGTGCTCGGCGCCCTTGATCTTGACGGCGGTGACGGCCGCGCCCTCGAGGCTGGAGAGCAGGATCCGGCGGAGGGAGTTGCCGACGGTGGTGCCGAAGCCGCGCTCGAACGGCTCGACGGTGAAGCGGCCGAACGTGGGGCCGGAGAACTTCGGGTCCTTGGTGACCCGGGACGGAAGCTCAAGACCGCGCCAACGGACTCGCATGGGTGAACCTCATCCCCGTGAGGGGTTCCCGGCAGGCTCCTGGGGAGGCTGGCCCTCGGGCGGTATCGGCTCGTCCCGCGCCCTGCCGGGGCGGTGCGGGCGGCCTGCTGTCGCCGTCGGGAGACGTTCTGAGGAAAGGCGAGCCTGGCGGTGGGCCAAGCTCGCCGGAGATTCGGGTGGCGCGTCGGGAGCCGGCGGGCGTCCGGTGCGGCTCCCGGAAGGGAGAGCCTCGCGGGCCGGGCTCCGCGGCGCGATCACACGCGGCGCTTCTTGCGGGGGCGGCAGCCGTTGTGCGGGACCGGGGTGTGGTCCTCGATGGCGGTGACGCGGATGCCGGTGGAGACGACGCCCTGGACGGCGGACTCGCGGCCGGCGCCGGTGCCCTTGATCCGGACCTCGACCTCGGACATGCCCATCTTGCGGACCTTCTGGCCGCACTGCTCGCCGGCGCGGGTGGCGGCGAAGGGGGTCGCCTTGCGGGCGCCCTTGAAGCCGATGGTGCCGGCCGAGTCCCAGGCGAGGGTCTCGCCGTTGGTGTCGGTGATGGTCACCAGGGTGTTGTTCTGCGTCGCCTTGACGTAGAGGATGCCGCGGACGACGTTCTTGCGGACCTTCTTGGTCTTCTTGGCCATGTGTCTTCTCGCTCGTGCGGCTCCACTTGGGGTTCCCTCGGGAGAGGGCTGGAGCCTGGCGGGATGGGTGGCGGATGCCGGGGACGCCCGCGGGCGGGCGGCCGGAACGATGGGGACGCCCCCGACGGCCCGGAAGGCCCGGCGCCGGGGACGGAAGGGACGCGGGGGGTCGGCCCCCGGGGCTCGGGCCCCGGGTCCTTAGCCCTTCACGCCCTTCTTGCCGGCGACGGTCTTCTTGCGGCCCTTGCGGGTGCGGGCGTTGCAGCGGGTGCGCTGCCCGCGGCAGGGCAGGCCGCGGCGGTGGCGGTCGCCCCGGTAGGAGCGGACGTCCTTGAGCCGCTGGATGTTCTGGCTGACCTGGCGGCGGAGGGCGCCCTCGACGAGGTAGGCGTTGTCGATGATCCCGTTGATGCGGGAGATCTCGACCTCGCTGAGCTCGTTGGCGCGGCGGTCGCCGTCGATGTCCGCCTCCGCGAGGATCGCGGCCGCGAACTTCGGGCCGATCCCGTGCACGTACTGGATGGCGTACAGGATCTTCTTGCGGTCGGGGACGTCGATACCGGCGATACGCGGCATGTGCCTCTCCGTTCGGCCCGGACCCCGCGGGGGTCCGACGGGCCGGCTGGGGAACTCGTTCTCGTGATCAGCCCTGGCGCTGCTTGAAGCGCGGGTTCTTCTTGTTGATGACGAAGACCTTGCCCTTGCGGCGCACGATCTGGCAGTCCTTGGACCGACGCTTGACGCTCGACTTGACCTTCATGGCGGCTCCCTCGGTCCGGCCTGCCGCGGGGCGGTGGCCGGGGGCGCCGATGCCCGTCCGGCTCAGGGGTGACCCGGGGGGCATCGATCTGGTGTCTGTTCGGGCACGGACACCGCCTCCAGCGTCCGCGTGGCAGTTGGGATGCTAGCCCCGGTTCCGCGACCGGTCACGGCGCGTGCCGGGGCATTTTGTGCAGGGATCGGCGGAGATCGAGGGCGGGAGGGCCGCCCGGATCGACGCCGGAGGGTCGGGTTGCCCCGGGGCGGGGGCTCACCGGGGCCCGCGGATGCGCGGGGCCTTGGCGTCCCCCTCGTCCCCGAGGAAGCCGGCGTAGTTCCGCATGACGAGGTTGGCCTCGACGCGCTGGAGGAAGTCCAGGGCGACGGAGACGACGATCAGCAGCCCGGTGCCCCCCAGGAACTGGGTGACGGCGAAGTCGACGTTCAGGGCCGAGTTCACGACCATGGGGAGAACGGCGATGACCGCGAGGAAGGCGGCGCCGACGTAGGTCAGGCGCTCCATGACGGTTTCGAGGTACTCGGCGGTGCGGGGTCCGGGGCGCAGGCCGGGGATGAAGGAGCCGTGGTCGCGGAGCTGCTTGGCCATCTCCTCCGGGTTGAACTGGACGGTGATCCAGAAGTAGCTGAAGAAGTAGACCATGAGGATGTAGACGAGGACGTAGGGGAACGAGCCCGGGAAGCTGGCGATCTCGAGCCACTGGGTGAGGCCGAAGAGCCAGCCGCTGGTGACGGTCCCGCCCTGGGAGACCTGGGCGTGGATGGCGCTGAAGACGATCGAGGGGAAGATCATCAGCGAGCTGGCGAAGATGATCGGCATGACGCCGCCGTGGTTGACGCGGAGGGGGAGGTAGGACTTCTGCCCGCCGAAGACGCGGCGCCCGCGGGTGTGCTTGGCCTGCTGGACGGGGATGCGGCGCTGGGCGACGGTGATGAGCACCGAGCCGGCGACGATGAGGACGAAGCCGGCGGCGAGGAGGATGAGCCCGAGCCAGCCCATGGCGTCGGCCTGGTCGCTCTCGCCGACGAGCTGCCGGACGAGGATGAACTCGTTCAGGACGCTGTTCTGGAGCACCCACATGATGGCGCCGGGCATGCCGGTGAGGATGCCGGCCATGATGATGAGCGAGACGCCGTTGCCGATGCCGAAGCGGTCGATCTGCTCGCCGAGCCACATGAGGAAGACGGTGCCGGCGGTGAGGGCGGTGACGCCCATGAGCCACCAGAGGGGGTTGTTGGCCCACTCGAAGTAGACGAGGCCCTGGGTGCGGATGAAGGTGAGCCAGCCGATCGCCTGCACGATGCAGAGGCCGACGGTGGCGTAGCGGGTCCACTCCTGGATCTTCTGGAAGCCGGTGGGCCCCTCGTCCTTGAGCTTCTTGAGGCTGGGGATCACGGAGCCGAGGAGCTGGAAGATGATCGAGGCGGAGATGTAGGGCATGATGCCCAGGCCGAAGATCGTCGACTGCCCGAAGGAGCCGCCCGAGAACATGGCGACGAAGGTGGCGGCGCGGCTGGCGGCGTTGCCGTCGGCGGCGGCGCGCTGGAAGAAGTCGACGAGTTCCTGCTGGTTCACGCCGGGGAGGGGGATCCAGAACCCGATCCGGTACACCACGAGCATGCCGAGGGTGAACAGGATCTTGTTCCGCAGCTCCTCGACGCGGAAGACGTTGGCGATCGTGCTGAAGAGCTTCACGGGGTGGGGCCTCTGGAGGACGGGGGCCGGGATCGGGAACCGGGATCCGGGGGCCGGCATCCGGTCACGGGGCGCGGGCCCCGCGGAGGGCCGCGCCGGGAGGCGGGGCCGGAAACGACAAGGCAGGCCAAGGCCCGCAGCATGGGACCGGGCCTGCCTCGGAAGCCCGCCCCGGGCGTTGCGGCCCGGGGGCGGATGGTAGTCGGGATCTCGGCGGCCTGCGGGGGCCGCGCCGGAGCCGGGCGGCCGGCGCCGGGATTACTTCTTCTTGAGGGCCTCGCCCCGGCGGGCGGCCTCGGCCTTGCGCTCCTGGAAGCGGCGGCGGGAGGCCTTCTTGGTCTGCTTGGTGGGAGTCCGGTCCTCGGAGTTGCGGTCGACGCCGCGGACGAGGTCGCGCCGCGTGCCGGTCTCGTTGACGGAGCCGCCGGCCTCGGTGACGAGGCGGCGGACCGAGCCGCTGACGCGGTGGACCGTGACGTTGAGCTTGACGGAGAGCTTCTCGGCGCCCTCGGGGAGGTTGCCGAGGATCTTGACGTCGCGGGAGTCGTCGCGGACGAGGCCGGCGGCGACGAGGCTCTCCGGGGTGACGTCGCCGCCGTTCTTGAACGCGTCGTGCCCGACGATGTCGGAGAGGTTGACGGTCCAGAACTGGCTGGCGAAGCGGCTGTTGGAGAAGCCGAAGCGCGGCAGGCGGCGGAAGTACTGCATCTGCCCGCCCTCGAACTGGAAGCGGGAGGACATGCCGGTCCGGGAGCCGGCGCCCTTGTGCCCGCGCCCGGCCTGCTTGCCGTTGCCGGAGCCGGGGCCGCGGCCGACGCGCTTGCGCTTCTTGTTCTTGCCGGCCAGGGCGGTGATGTCGTGGATCATCATGGCTGGGGACTCCCTGCCGTGTCGCCGGGCGTTCGGCCCGGCGTGGTGTGGTCTTGGTTCGGGCCCGGGGGTTCTGGGGAGGGTGGGCGTCAGGCCGTGGCGCTGGGGCTGCCCTCGCCGGAGCCGCCCTGCCCGCTGGCCGGGCTCTGCTCGCCGGAGACGTCGCTGCGGCGTCCGCCGCGTCCGCCGCGATCCCCGCCGCGGCCGCCCCGGCCGCCCCGGCCGCGCTCCTGCCCGACGGTGTTGACGGGCCCGCGCATCTTCTCGCCCGAGGTCTGGGGCATGAAGCGCTGGCCCTTCTTGACGCGCTCCTCGATGACGGTGGTGTCGATGGCGACGCCGCGGAGGTCGGCGATCTTCTCGCGGACCTGGAGCTGCTCCAGGGCGGCGAAGGTCGCCTTGATGACGTTGAGCTTGTTGGTCGAGCCGTAGCACTTGGTGAGGCAGTCGGCGATGCCGGCCATCTCGAGGATGGCGCGGACGGTGGCGCCCGCGACGACGCCGGTGCCGGGGCTGGCCGGCATGAGGCGCACCTTGCTGGCGCTGAACTTGCCCTCGACCTCGTGGGGGATGGTGCGGCCGATCATCGGGATGGTGAAGAGACCCTGGCGGGCCTTCTTCTGGGCCTTCTCGATGGCGGCGGGGACCTCGCCGGACTTGGCGTAGCCGTAGGAGACGCGGCCGCGGCGGTCGCCGACGACGACGAGGGCGCCGAAGCTGAACCGGCGGCCGCCCTTGACGGTGGAGGCGGTCCGGTAGATGTTGACCGTCGTCGACTCGAGATGGCTCTGCTCGTCGAGAACCTCAGGCATGGCTGTCTTTCGCTGATGCCCTTGGGACCGGTGCGTTCCGGGCCTGGGCGTGTGCGGCGGGTCCCCTGTCGGTCGGGTTGCGCGTGGGAGTGTCCGGGAACGGGCGGGGCGGCGTCGCCCCGCCGGGGGTCAGAACTGCAGGCCCCCCTCGCGGGCGGCGTCGGCGAGGGCCTTGACGCGCCCGTGGAACTTGAAGCCGCTGCGGTCGAGGACGACGGCGCTGACGCCGGCGGCCTTGGCCCGCTCGGCGATCAGCCGGCCGACGGCGGCCGCGGCGGCGGCGTTGCCGGTGCCGGAGACGCCGAGGTCCTTGTCGCGGGTGCTGGCCGCGGCGAGGGTGTGCCCGGCGAGGTCGTCGATGACCTGGACGTACATGTGGTTGAGGGAGCGGTACACCGCCAGGCGGGGGCGCTCGGGGGTGCCGGCGACCTTCTTGCGGATGCCGATGCGGCGGCGGGTCCGGCGGAGGTCCTTGAGCTTGTTGCGGTTCATGGCTGCGTGCCTCGTCCTGGTGCTCTCGGTTCTCTTTAGGAGCCGAACTGCTTGCCCTGCTTGCGCTGGATGACCTCGTCGGCGTACTTGATGCCCTTGCCGTTGTACGGCTCGGGCTTGCGCTTGGCGCGGACCTTGGCGGCGAACTCGCCGACGGCCTGCTTGTCGGGGCCGGTGATGGTGACGCGCTGCTGCTCGACCGCGACGGTGATCCCGGCGGGGATCGGCATCGAGATCGTGTTGGCGTAGCCGACCTTGAGGTTGAGGCTCTTGCCGGCGAGCGTGGCGTTCCAGCCGACGCCGACGACCTCGAGTTCCTTCTTGTACCCCTCGGTCACGCCGACCACCATGTTGCGGAGGATGGCGCGGGTCGTGCCCCAGAGGGCCCGGGCCTGCCGGTCCTCGGCCAGGGACGGGTCGATGCCGACGGTCACCAGCTTCTCCGACTCGTCCCAGGCGACGTTGACCTTGGGATGGTGCTCGAAGCTGAGCGTGCCCTTGGGGCCCTCGACCGTGACGGTCCGCCCGGAGAGGCTGACCTTCACGTTCTTGGGGATCTCGACGGGTTTGCGGCCGATGCGGCTCATGGCTTTTCCTGTCCTCTGACGTCCGCCCCGGGGGCCTTCGGCGGCCGGGCGCGGGGATTCCAGGGGAGGGGTCCGGGGTTTACATGACGGTGGCGAGCAGCTCGCCGCCGACCTTCTCCTCGCGGCAGCGGCGGTCGCTGAGCACGCCCTTGGAGGTGCTGACGATGGCGATGCCGAGGCCCTGCACGGGGACGGGGAGCTCCCCGGCCTTGGAGTAGACGCGGCGCCCGGGGGTGGACTCGCGCTTGAGGGTGTGGAGGATGGTCTCGCCGCGCGGGCCGTACTTGAGCTGGACGATCAGCTTGCCCTGGCGCCCGTCCTCCTTGACCTCGTAGTCCGTGATGTAGCCCTCGGACTTGAGGACCTCGGCGATGCCGCGGTTCACCTTGCTGTTGAGGCATTCAACGCTCTTGCGGCGGTTCCGCACGGCGTTGCGGATCCGGGTGAGCATGTCCGCGATGGGGTCGTTCAGCGACATGAGCTATCCCTGTGCCTTCTCGGTGCGGTGGGCGGGTGTGCCGGCGGCGGGGGGTCGGGTCGGGGTGCGGTGGGCCTCGGGGCTCACCAGGAGGCCTTGCGCATGCCCGGGATCTTGCCCTCGAGGGCGAGCTTGCGGAGCATGATGCGGCTGATGCGGAACTTGCGGTAGACGCCGCGGGCGCGGCCGGTGAGTTCGCACCGGCGGACGACCCGCGTCGAGTACTTGGGCTTCCTGTTGCTCTTGGCGACCTGCGCCTTCGTCGTCATGGTTCACCTTGCCTCAGGTGTGCGGTTCTCACTGGACGCGGGGTCACGCGCTGCGGCGGCGGGGCTGCTCCGGCTTGCGGAAGGGCATGCCCAGCTCCTCGAGGACGAAGCGGCTGAGCTCCGGCGTCGAGTTGCGGAACGTGAAGTTGATGTTCATGCCGTGGGTGAAGGTCACCTCGGCCATGTTGATCTCGGGGAACACGCCCTGCTCGGTGAGGCCGAAGGCGTAGTTGCCCTGGCGGTCGAAGGCCTTGTCCGGCAGGCCGCGGAAGTCCTTGATGCGGGGCGTGGCGAGGTTCACGAGGCGGTCGAAGAACGACCACATGCGGTCGCGGCGGAGCGTGACCATCACGGCGCTCTCGTAGCCCTCGCGGACCTTGAAGTTGGAGACGCTCTTCTTCGCCTTGACGACGACGGGCTTCTGCCCGCTGATGGCCGTCAGGGTGTCGATGACCGTGCTGCGGATGTTCGCGGGGACCTTGGTGCCGTCCAGGTGGCGCCCGACGTTGACGTTGATGACGACCTTCTCGAGGCGCGGCATCGCCATCGGGTTCTCGATCCCGAACTTCTCGCGGATCTTGGGCATCACCTCGTCGCGGTAGCGCGCCCGGAGGCGCTGCTCGCCCGCGGGCTTGAGGGCCTCCTGCACGACCGCGTTGTCGACCTTCTGCTTCGCCATGGCTCGCTCCGCGCTTCATCGCCCCCGGACCGACGGGCCCTGCGCCCGGCGTTGCGGCGGGGGGAGGCGCCGCTGGTTCAGGACTTCTTCTTCTTCGCCGAACGGAACTCGTCGCGCCGGGTGCCGTCCGGGAGGGTGACCGGGAGCACCTTGCCCGTGCGGGCCGCGATGCGCCGCTTGCTGCCGTCCTCGCGGACCTCGATCCGCACCCGCGTCGGGCGCCCGTCGCTGACGGGGCTGACGTTCGAGATGTGGATCGGGGCCTCCTTGGTGATCACCCCGCCCTGCGGGCTGACCCGCGTCGGCTTGAGGTGCTTGGTGCGCAGGTTCACGCCCTTGACGTAGACCCGCCGGGCGTCCGCGTCCACGCGGAGCACCGTCCCGACCTTGCCCTTGTCGTCGCCCGCGGTGACCATCACCTCGTCGCCGCGCCGCACGTGCATCGCCATGTCCGGCTCCTGTTCCTGTGGCTGGGGCCCAGCGTCCGGCGGGGGACGTCAGACCACCTCGGTCGCGAGGGAGACGATCTTCATGTAGTTCCGGTCGCGCAGCTCGCGGGCCACCGGCCCGAAGATGCGCGTCCCCTTCGGGTTGCCGTCGTCGTTGATGAGGACGACCGCGTTCGTGTCGAACTTGACGTACGACCCGTCGGGGCGGCGCGTCTCCTTGGCGGTCCGGACGATGACGGCCTTGGACTTGTCGCCGGACTTGATGTCCGACCCCGGCAGCGCCTTCTTGACGCTGACGAAGACCCGGTCGCCGACGCCGGCCTGGCGGCGCTGGAAGCCGCCCGAGCGCGTCGACCCGCCGTACACCTTGATGATGTACGCGATCTTGGCGCCCGAGTTGTCCGCGACCTCGCACCTGGATTCCTGCTGCAGCATGGCTCGCTCCGCGCCGCATCCCCCGGGTCGCCCCGGAGGCCGTCGCCTTCGGTTCGACTCTTACTCGGACACGCCCCGCTCGACGACGCGGACGAGGGTCCACTTCTTCGTCTTGCTGATCGGGCGGCACGGGGCCACCTCGACCCGGTCTCCCCGGCGGGACTCGTTGTTCTCGTCGTGCACGTGCAGCACCGTGCGGGCGCTGACGTACTTGCCGTACTTCGGGTGCTTCTGCTTGTAGTTGATGACGACCTTGCGGGTCTTGTCCCGCCCGTCCGTCTCGACCGTCCCGATCCGGGAGCCGACGATCTTGCCGGTCTCCGTGGTCGCGACGTTCAGGCCAGCCTGTTCGATGGTGTCGCTCATGGTCAGCTTCCCCCGCCTCAGGCCGCGGACTTCTTGCGCCGGGCGGACCGCTCGGTCTCGATCCGGGCGATGTCCTTCTTGATCTTTCCGAACTGCGAGGTGTCCTCGACCTTCTCCGTCACCGCCTGCGAGCGGAGCAGGAAGGCCTTGTCGCGCAGCTCACGCGAGAGGACGGCGAGTTCCTCGTCCTTCATCGCCCGCACTCGCTCGTTGGTCAGGCTCTCGTACGCCATCGCGTTCTGGTCCGTTCTCGGGCCGGTTCCGGCCGGGTGTCACTCTCCGGCGTCGCGCCGGTCGGGTCCCTCCGGCCGCCGGGGCCGGAAGTCGTTCCCCTCCGGCCGGAGGGCCGGAGCTGGGGCAGGCCTCACGCCTCCGGGCGGCGGCCGACGAATCGGCACCGCACCGGCATCTTCATCGCCACGCGGGCGAAGGCGCCCTTCGCGGTCGTCTCGGTGACGCCCGCGATCTCGAAGAGCATGGTCCCGGGGCGGACGCGCGCCGCCCAGTAGTCCACGTCCGCCTTGCCCTTGCCCATGCGGGTCTCGAGGGGCTTCTTGCTGATCGGCTTGTCCGGGAAGACGCGGATGAACAGCTTGCCCTCGCGCTTGAGGTAGTGCTGCGCCGCGATGCGCCCGGCCTCGATGTGGTTGCTCTTCAGCCAGCAGCCCTCGAGCGCCTGGAGCCCGTAGTCCCCGAACGCGACGTAGTTGCCCTTCGTCGCCTTCCGGTCGCGGACCCGGCGGAACTCCTTGCGGAACTTGACTCGCTTCGGGATCTTGTACGGAGGCATGGCTTACCCCTGTTCGTTCCTAAAGGGTTCCTGATGGCTCAGCGGCGTCCGCGGGCCCGGGCCGTGCCGCCGGCGGCGCGGGAGTCGGTCTCCTCGGCCTCGGTCGAGTACTCGCCCTTGTAGATCCAGGTCTTCACGCCGATCTGCCCGTAGGCCGTCCGCGACTCGGCGAAGCCGTAGTTCACGTTCGCCTGCAGCGTCGAGAGCGGCAGCGAGCCCTGGCGGACGTCCAGCGTCCGGCTCATCTCGGCCCCGCCGAGGCGCCCGGAGATCTGGATCTTCACGCCCTTGGCCCCGGCCTGCATGACCGCGTCGGCCTTCATCTTGATCGCCCGGCGGAAGCTCATCCGCTTGCTGAGCTGCTCGGCGACGGACTCGGCGACGAGCTGCGCGTCCATCTCGGGGTTCTTGATCTCGATGATCGAGATCGAGACCTTCCGCCCGGTCATGTACTGCAGCTCCTCGGTGAGCCGCTCGACCTCGGCGCCCTTGGGCCCGATCACCAGGCCCGGACGCGCCGTCCGGACGATGACCTTCAGCTCCTCGCGGGTGCGCTCGATGATCACCTCCGAGACGGCCGCGTTCGGCGGCGTCCGGTTCAGGCGCTTGTCCAGGTGCCGGCGGATCTTGGCGTCCTCGACCAGCAGCTC
>CAYMFP010000093.1:0-10373 GCA_964389385.1 uncultured Phycisphaeraceae bacterium
CCGCCCCGCCGGTTTCAGGCGATCCTGAAACCCGCGAACTGCCGGCCGCGGCGGGCCGAACTACAGTTGTGGTCCCGGACGGCCCGCCGTCCCGCCGCAGCACTCCCGGAGGTTCCCATGGGCATCGAAGCCGCCCTCTCGACAGACCTGGCCGTGACCACCCAGCTCAGGCGGGTCGTCAACTGGGCGCGCCGCAGCTCCCTCTGGCCGCTCCCCTTCGCCACCGCCTGCTGCGGCATCGAACTCATGGCGACGGCCTCGAGCCGCTACGACCTCGCCCGTTTCGGGGCCGAGGTCATGCGGTTCAGCCCCCGCCAGTCCGACCTGCTGATCGTGGCCGGGCGGATCGGGATCAAGATGCTCCCGGTCCTCCAGCGGATCTACGAGCAGATGACCGAGCCGAAGTGGGTGATCTCCATGGGCGCCTGCGCCTCGACCGGCGGCGTCTTCGACACCTACGCCGTCGTGCAGGGGTGCGACCAGTTCATCCCGGTCGACGTCTACGTCCCCGGGTGCCCGCCGCGCCCCGAGATGCTCATCGAGGGCGTCATGGCGATCCAGCGGATCATCGACGAGGACGGCATCCCCCCCGCCGGGCCGGACGGGCGGCGCCTGCCCCTGAACATCGCCGTCCAGCCGAACCACGACGTGCGCCCGCAGCCGGTGCACCTCGGCATGGGCGTCTGATCGCGTTTCCTCTCGCGAGCCTCCCCCCTTCCCGGTATCCTCGGGGCATTCATCGGGAGGTGTCTCGTGCGCAGAGTTGGGGAGCGCGTCCGGAAACGGATCCGAGCGTCCGTCGTGATCGGTGTCTGCGGGCTCGCCGCGGCCCCGGCCTGGGGGCAGAGCCGGCTGGCCCCCGCCCGGTCGTCGCCCGCCCGGGCGGTCCAGGGGGAGCCCGCGGGCCCGACGACGCTCGCCGAGGCGCTGCATGCCAGGCTCGACGCCGTCGAGGCGCGGCTCGCCGAGGGTGAGAGCGCGGCGCTGGTCCGCCCGTCCGCGGCCGAGGCCTTCCGCGCCGTGCTCGCCCACGTGGAGGACGACCGGGACCGGCTCTTCTCCCGCGCGGCGTTCTTCGACCGCCTGACGTCGGACCTGGAGGCGCTCGATCCGGGTGCGCGCGGGCGGTTGCAGCCGTTCCTGATGAAGCACCCGGGGCTGGCGGCCTCGGTCGTCTTCGCGCTGCGCCCGTCGGACGATGCGCCGGCGGCCTACGGCGTGCTGGACCGGCTCGTCTCGCGATTCGGGGACGCGGTGGCGGCGTACCCGGAGTTGACGGCCGCGATCTGCGTCGTGCACGACGGGCAGGGGATCCCGAACGTGACGGAGTTCGAGTCGCCGAACCCGGCGACGCCGGAGGAGATCTTCTGGCACCTGACGACGCGCGTGCGCCGCCCGAGCGTGAACCTGGCGACGGCGCCGGTCGGGGTGCTGGTGCACGTGGTGAACATCGACTGCTCGCTGACGGACCTCGCCTGGGCGCTGGACCGGCACGAGGGCGACCGGATGGTCGGGCGGCGGTACCACGACGTCCGCTACGACACCGGATCGCTCAAGTACGGGCGGTCCAACCTGAGGAAGGGCGACGACCCCTTCAGTCTGCCGAAGATCCTCGCCCGCGGGGGCGTCTGCCGGCACCAGGCGTACTACGCCGCGATGATCGGCAAGGCGATCGGTGTGCCGACGGCCGTGAGCCGCGCCGACGGGCCGGACATGGGGCACGCCTGGGTGGGCTATCTGCGGTTCCAGGGGTCGCGGACGGGGTGGGACTTCGGCGAGGGGCGCTGGGACTTCTACGAGGACGTCCGCGGCGAGATCCGGGATCCGCAGTCGCCGCGGATCGAGCGGTCTGACCAGCAGGTCGCGATGACCGTCGACCTGCTCTCGACGACGCTCGAGCAGCGGTGGCGGGCGGCGGCGTACCTGCATGCGGCCCGGACCATCCGCCGGCTGAAGGCGGGCGTCGGCTCCGGCTGGCCGCCGGCGCCGCCCGAGTACGCCGCGCCGGAGGAGGACGGGGCGGCGTCGGCGCGAGCCCGCCGATCCCGGCGGGCGGCGGGCGATCCGGCGATCGAACTCCCGCGGGAGCCGGGCGCGTCCGCCGCGCTCGAGTTGCTCGAGCGTTCGCTGCGGGAGTGCCCGGTCGAGCTGGATCCGTGGGATCAGTTCGGCGCCTGGTCCTCCGCGCTCGAACTCTCCGAGCGCGGGCGGTGGGCGGAGGTGATCTGGCGGCTCGCCGGCGAGCGTTACCCGGACGTGGCGTTCACGTACCTCTCGGCCCTGATCACGTCCACCCCGGATCCGGAGGCGCGGGACGCGGCGTGGCGGTGGGCGATCGATCGCATCGGGCGCAAGTCCGCGCAGATCGCGCTCGAGCTGAAGGTGCGTCGGGCGAACGACCTCGTGCGGGCGAACCTGCCGGGCCCGGCGTGGGATATCTACGCCGACGCGGCGATCACGCACATCAACGACGGGCCGGGCGTCATGGCCGCGCTGGACGGGATCGAGCGCCTCGCCCGGGCGGCCGGGAACCTGAACGCGGCGGTCGAGGTCTACGACAAGGCCGCGAAGCGGGTGGCGCCGGTCGAAGGCGGCCTGAACCCGAACTACGCCTCGTTCAGCACGAGGGCCCGCGTGGGGCGCCGGTTCGTGAGCCTGCTCCAGGCCGTCGGCGATCACAAGCGGGCGGAGAGCATCGCCCAGCGCATGATCCCGAAGAAGGATGACTGAGAGGCCGCGCCGCCGGCGGTCCGTTTCTTGCTTTCCGCAGCCGTGAGGTCCGCGTGCCCTACCGCGTCGTCCGAGCCGATTCCACGCCGAACCCGAACGCGGTGAAGCTCATCGTCGAGCCGAGCCCGGGTCCGAGCATCCGGTCGTACTTCAACCGGGAGCAGGCCGCGAACGATCCGCTCGCGGCGGCGCTCTTCGCGATCCCGGGGGTGACGAACGTGATGATCCAGCCGACGTTCATCACGGTGAACAAGGCGGCGGAGCACGACTGGGGCCCGATCCGGCGGGCGGTGGAGCGGGTGCTCGCGGACGCCTGAGCCGGCCCGGGCGGGTGCGCGACGAGCGGGAAACAACGCGGGCCCCGGCGACGCCGCCGGGGCCCGGGCTCTTGTTCGGGATGGCCGGTCGCTTCAGCGGCGACGGCGGAGGGCGGCGAGCCCCGCGAGCCCGCCGAGGCCGGCGAGCCCGGCCGTGGGCGCCGGGGCGGCCTGCGAGATGGCGAAGGTGATCGTGCCGTTCCAGGCGGCGTCGGCCCCGAGGACGTCGTCGAACTTCTCGAAGGCTTCCAGGCCGAGGATCCCGCCGCTCAGGACGATGCGGGCGAACTGGCCCTGCACAGCCGTGAGGGAGCCGAAGCTGGCCCCGCCGCCGAGGGAGGAAGAGCCCGGCGTCATGGACAGGCCCGTGCCGGGCAGGGCGGCGTCGTGGATCTGCAGCGTGGCGTCGGAGAGCGGGCTGGAGCCGAACGTCTCGATGTTCAGGTTCCAGGCGATGCCGGTGACCGCGAGGGCGCCGCCGGGCGTCGAGCCGAGCAGCGCGTTGAGGTCGATGGCGGCGGTGGTGTTCCCCGCGCCGCCGAGTTCGCGGTCGGAGAGCCAGTCCGACAGGGTGATCGTGACGGTGCGGATGTTCTGGCCGGGGACGTTGAAGCCGTTCTGCCCCGCGGCGTCGGTGGACACGGTCCAGTGCGCATCACCGCGGTGGGCGATCGGGCCCTGCTGGCTGGTCGGCGGGCCGACCGGGGCGCCGAACGCCGTACAGACCGCGCCGCCCCCGGCGACTAGTGCTATGACCGCTCGCATCTCTCTCGCTCCTTACCGCGCGGCGACCGGCGTTCCCGCCCGTCCGGCTCACGCGGCGTTGAATTTACCCCAGCTTAACGGGGAATCCACCCTAAACTGTCTTTCCCGGGGAGAAATGTGTCCATTTCCGGGTGGACCGCCCGCCTGGCCTGGGCCGGGGATGGTTCCTTCTGCCCCTGGTTGGGGCTCGCGCATTCTTGGCGCACTGTACCGAGAGGCGGCATTCCGGGGCAGGGGATGACAGCAAGAATCCGCTTCATGCGCACCGCGCCCACGGGATCAGGTTCCGAGAACCACGCCGGTCTCCCCGCGTCCGGCGATCCCGGCTTCACGGCGGAGGTGGAGGCATGGTTCCGGCGCGAGCGTCGGCGCCTCCCCTGGCGCGAGCCGGCCGGGGACGGGCGGTCGCGCGACCCGTACCACGCCCTGGTCAGTGAGTTCATGCTCCAGCAGACCCAGGTCTCGCGGGTGCTTGAGAAGTTCCCCTTGTTCATCCAGAGGTTTCCCTCTGTCGAGTGCCTCGCCCGGGCCGACGAGCACGACGTGCTCGCGCTCTGGTCGGGGCTGGGGTACTACCGGCGGGCGCGGTCGCTGCACGCGGCCGCGAAGGCGGTGGTCGAGCGGTTCGGGGGGCGGGTGCCGGCGGAGGTGGAGGAGCTGGTGACGCTGCCGGGGGTGGGGCGGTACACGGCCGGGGCGATCTCGTCGATCGCGTTCGGGCGTCCGGCGCCGATCGTGGACGGGAACGTGGCGCGGGTGCTGATGCGGATCGAGGGGCGGGACGCGCCGCAGACGGACCCGGAGACGGTGAACTGGTGCTGGCGCCGGGCGGGGGAGCTGGCGACCGCGGCGGAGGACCCGGCGGCGTTCAACGAGGGGCTGATGGAACTCGGCGCCACGGTCTGCACGCCGCGGGCGCCGCGATGCCTGTACTGCCCGGTGCGGGAGCGGTGCGTCGCGTTCGCCACGGACCGGCAGGACGAGATCCCGCCGCCGAAGCCGCGGGCGAGGCAGAGCGAGCTGCACGCGGCGGTGGTGCTGATCCGCGGCGCGGGCGGGCGGTTGCTGGTGGAGCGTCGCCCGTCGGTGGGGCTGTGGGCGTCGCTGTGGCAGGCGCCGACGCTGGAGCGCGACGACCGCCCGAGCCGGGCGGGTGAGCTGCGGGCGGCGTTCGGGCTGGCGTCGGTGAGGAAACGCGAGGCGTTCACGTTCAAGACGACCCACCGGATCGTCCGCTTCACGGTGTACGAGGGGGAGGCGGCGGACCCGGGCAACGCGGAGGACCCCGCGCTGCCGCGGGCGTGGCGGACGGCGGAGGAGATCGCGAAGCTGGCGCTGTCGAATCCGCAGCGGCGGATCCTGCTGGGGGCGCCGGGCGCGGCGTCGTGACGGCGTTCGCCGGTTCAGGCGATGGTGACGAAGAAGATGCCCCAGCCGAGGCCCCAGAGGATCTGGATGCCCCCGCCGATGATCGCGATCCAGGCGTGGGCCGCGCCGCGGACGCGGGGGTCGCGATTGCGGCGGCGGAGGCCCATGACGCCGAGGACGAGGGCGGTGATCCCGGAGATCAGGGAGGCGACGAGCCCGAGCATGAAGATGAGCCCGACGATGGCGACGTAGTAGCCGACGAGGGCGTGGGGGTTCTTGTACGGGATGAGCCCGCCGGTGGCGTCGCCGCCGTCGGCGTACGTGACGGGCCCCGGGGCGGTGGGCGGGGCGCTCAGGATGCGGGCGAGGGGCTCGTGCTCGAGCACGCCGAGCGTCGTGCCGTCCTCGCGGACGAGCACCGCGTCGCGCGGGATGCGGGACTCGCGGGCCCACTGCACCAGCAGGCCGTCGTCGGCGGGGCCGAACTCGCGGCCGTCGTTGAGGCGGACGTGATGCATGAGGGGCAGAGTACCGGATGAGGGGTGGGGGGGTGGTCTCGCCTTCGGGGTGCGTTGTCCGTGCGAGCGGCAGAGCGGCGGAGCGGAACCTGTCGCGGCCGCCGCCCGGGGGGGGCGCCGAGGCCGGCCTCCGATCGGCTGCTTTGGGGTCTGCCGTTCCGAGTTCTTGCCCCGGCCGGGTCAGTCGACGGTGACGCCGGAGGTGAGAAGAGGTTCGAGGCCGGTGGGAACGCCGGCGGCGCGGGAGGTTTCGAGGAGGACGCCGGGGGCTTTGCGCCGGGTCCAGAGGTCGGCGGCCGTGTCTTCGTGCCCGTCGGCGCGGAGGCGGTTGCGGAGGACGGCGGCCTCGGCCCCCTCGCGGTCGAGCAGGGCCCAGCCGACGAGGCGGCGGCGGGCGCCCCCGGCCTCGCGGAGGAGGACGAGCCCCGGGATGGTGCGGGCGCCGAACTCGGCCGAAGCGGCGGCGGGGGTGACGCGGGTTTCGGTGACGGAGCCGTTCGCGCCGTGGGCGCGGAGGAGGTACTCGGCGTCCGGGTCGAGCCCGCCGAAGTGGGCCTGGAGGGGTTCTTGGCCGCCGAAGCCGCGGGCGCCGCCGATGTCCCGCCGGGCGAGGAGGGCGGAGCCGTCGGCGGAGAGGAGGTCGATGCGGACGCCGACGCCGGCGGTGTTCGTGCGCCCCCGCCCCGCGCCGACGAAGCGGACGTTGAGGGCGGCCCGGTTCCCGGCGGGGGCGTTGTCGGCGAGGGTGCTCCGGAGGAGGCGCAGCCCGCCCCCGTCGAGCAGGGCGGCGGCGATGTCGAGGTCGCCGTCGCCGTCGGCGTCGACGAGCACGGCGTCGCTGACGCGCCAGGAGGAGACGTCGAAGGGGAAGGTGACGCGTTCGAAGGCCCCGTCCGCGGCCTGGCGGAAGAGGGCGAGGCCCTCATCGCCCGCGAAGAGCAGGTCGAGGCGTCCGTCGCTGTCGTAGTCGCCGGCCGAGACGCTGCGCATGCCGTCGAGGCGGTCGGCGAAGCGCCGCTCGCCCTCGTCGGTGAAGGCCGAGCCGTGGTTGATCCAGAGGTGCGGCTTGACGCCCTCGGCGTCGCGCCCGCAGACGAGGTCGAGGTCTCCGTCGCCGTCGACGTCGCACCAGGCGGAGCCGAACTTGGCGTCGCTCCCGGTGGCGACGGCGATGCCGCGGGCGTCCTGGGTGTACGTGCCGTCGCCGCCCGAGAGGAAAAGGCGGCCGCCGTCCCAGTGGTAGAAGAAGTCCGGCAGGGCGTCGCCGTTGACGTCGGCGCTGGAGACGAAGTCCCCGTCGCCCTCGTCGTCCCATCCGGAGAGGCCGGTGGGCAGGTCGCGGGCGGCGGAGAAGCCGCGGGAGATGCTCGGTCCGTCGGCGGTGATGTCGGCCGGGACGTTGCGCGCGAGCCAGTTGCCGCCGGCGCCGAAGATGAGGATGTCGGCCCAGCCGTCGCCGTCGGCGTCGCCGGCGGCGAGGCCCTCCTCGCCGGACGGGCCGGCGACGCCGGCCGTGCCGATGGCGACGAGCCCGAGGGCGTCGTCGAAGACGAAGCCCCGGCGCTGGGCGAGGTAGAGGTCGAGCCGCCCGTCGCCGGTCCAGTCGAGCAGGGCGGCCTGGCGGGCGGCGGGGCCGAGGGGCTCGGGGGCGAACACGCCCTGGCCGTCGTTCCAGAGGACGAAGGCGTCGGGCCCGCTCACGACGGCGTCGAGGTCGCCGTCGGCGTCGATGTCGCCCCAGGCCCAGCCGGCGGCGTCGTGGTACTCGGCCCGCGGGTCGGCGGCGAGGAGGGCGGCGGGGGTCGCGTCCTCGTAGGGGGCCCAGCGCCGGGTGACTCGGGCGAAGGCCTCGGGGGGGACGGTGGTCCACGACGCGACGCCGGGCCCGCGCCACTCGAGCACGAGCCCGGCGCTGCCGCCCCATTCGAAGTAGTCGAGGCGGAACTCGCGCCGGCCGCGGTCGCCGGCGGAGACGGCGCCGGTCCGGTGCTGGAAGGCGTGGCCGCCGTCGTTGTCGATGAGGCGTTCGCCGTCGATCCAGAGGACCGCGCCGTCGTCGCTGCCGAGGCGCAGCTCCCATTCCCCGGCCTGCGGGAAGGAGATGACGCCGCGCAGCGAGAGGCCGAAGTGGTCGTGCTCCAGCCCGGGGCGCCAGGCGTCGTTCGATTCCGGGAAATGGACGTTCGGCTCGGTGGTGACGAGGGAGGGGGAGGAGAAGTCGATCCGCGTCACGGTCTGCGACTCGGTGATCTGCCAGACCCACCGGGCCTCGAGCCCGCCGGCGAGGTCGGCGTCCTCGCTCGCCTCGGTGACGGAGACGTTGTCGATCCCCCAGCTCTCGCCGGCGAGGGGCCGGGCGGCGTCCGGCGGGAAGGCGATCTCGGTGGTGTCGCCGGAGGCGGTGAACAGGGCGGTCACGCCCCGCGAGACGCCGAAGCTTGCGGCGTCCCAGGAGTCGATCGCGTAGAGGTCGAACGTGATGCGGTAGGTCCTGCCGGGCTCGGTCGCGAGCAGGAGCGTGGCGGATTCGTCGCTGCCGTTCGCGTGCCCGAAGCGTCCGAGAAAGGTGGTCAGGCCGGCGGCGGCGTCGGTGCGGGCGTCGGACCACTCGCGCCCGACGGTGTTCTCGAAGTCCTCGGCGTAGGGGATCTCCGCGGGGACGGGCCCGGACGGGCCGGAGTCGGGGTCGGGCATGAAGCTGCCGGAGTGGCGCCTGTCGAGCAGGTCGGCCCGTCCGACGGCGAGGATCGCGTCTCGGACGGTCGCGTCGTACGCGGGGTCGACGCCGGAGGTGAGCGCCGGCGAGCCGGGCAGGAGCGTGTAGTCCCCCGCGTCGCGGTCGCGGTAGAGCGGGTCGGCGGAGGTCTCGGCCGCGGGGGTTGGGGCGTTCGTGCCCGAACGCCGCGGCTGCCCGACCCACCAGACGAGCGTCCCCTCCTCCTCGACCCGGGCCTGGTTGCGGGCGTTGACGACGGAGGGGGCGTTCGTGACGATCGTGTTCACGAGCCAGGCCTGCCCGCCCCACATGCTCAGGGCCTCGGCGCCGACGCTGTCGATCGTGGTGAAGGCGACGATCAGGCGGGCCGAGCCGTTCTGCACCCACAGGGGGGCCGAGCCGATGCCGCGGACGACGGAGTCGACGAGCACGAGCGTGCCGTTCTCGGCGCGGACGGCGCCGGCGGACCAGCTCTCGATGCGCAGCCCCTCGGCGCGGACGGTCGCGCCGTTGTTCTGGGCGACCAGCGCCCGCCCCGCGCCGCGGAGCAGGCGCGTGCCCGAGAGGGAGACCGTCCCCGCGTCGGCGCGGACGCCGTCGCCGG
This sequence comes from uncultured Phycisphaeraceae bacterium, assembly GCA_964389385.1. GTDB lineage: Bacteria > Planctomycetota > Phycisphaerae > Phycisphaerales > UBA1924 > CAYMFP01. The sequence continues at coordinate 9,019 of CAYMFP010000093.1, forward strand.
TGATGTCCTCGATCGAGCCGCCGACGATGCGGACGTCCCCCCCGTTGCGGATGTACAGCCCCTGCGTGCCGACGCGCAGCGTGCAGTCGTGCAGCTCGATCCCCGAGGCGTTGTCGACGAGGACGACGGCGCCGGCGTTCTGGGAGGTGAGGACGAAGCCCTGGAAGCGGTGGTCGTTGTCGCGGGTGAGGTCGAGGACGGTGCCGGTGGTCTGGAGGATCACGGCCCCGGCGTCGCCGGTGCGGGAGCCGTCGGTGTCGGCGACGTAGACGATCGGGGCGGCCGGCGTGCCGGCCCGGGCCGGGCGGACGGCCCCCGAGTACGTGCCGGCGCCGATGTAGACGGTGTCGCCGGGCTGGAGGATGTTGGCGGCCTTCTGGGGCGTGCGCCACGCCTGGGCGGGGGAGGTGCCGGGGTTGGAGTCGCTGCCGGTCGCGCGGACGTAGTAGTCGGCCGCGGAGGCGAGCCCCCCGGGGAGCAGCGCGGCGAGGAGGGCGAGGGCGCGCAGGGCTCGGCGTGGAGAGGGCGGGGGGTTCACGCCCCCGGGATCGGCGGGGGGGGGGCGGGGCGGGGGCGTTCTCGGGCGGACGGCGGGGGCGTAGGGTGTGCGCGTGCCGGTGAGGCGGGGAGCGGGGCGGGGGACGGGTCCGAGAACGCGTGCGGCGCGCCCGGGGTCCGGGCGGTCAGAGCGGCTCCCAGGCCAGCTCGGCGAGCAGGTCGATCAGCGCGGCGACGGGCGCGTGCGGGCCGGGCTCGCCGAGGGCGGCGGGGTCTTCCGGGAGGGTGAAGGCGTAGTAGCCGCGGCGGTCGCGGGCGGCGATGTAGACCAGGACGGTGCGCTCGTCGAGCGGGGGGGCGTAGGTCTCCGGGGAGGCGACGCGTTCGGCGGAGGCGAGGTCGAGGGCCCGGGCGGCGTCGGCGACGGCGAGCGTCTGCCCGCGCGTCAGGCGGCGGGCGATGAAGGGGAGGCGGTTGGGGTTCGCCGCCGGGGGGCCGAAGGTCGCCCGGAGCGTGCCGTCCGGCTCGAGGATGTAGTGCCCGGGGCGGAGGGGGCGGGGCCGGCGCCCGGCGGGGAGGCGGAACTCGGGGTCGATGCCGCTGGGCTCGGGGTAGACGGTGACGCCGAGGTGCAGGTCCTCCGGGAGGGCGTCGCCCGTGTCGAGCCGCGGGCCGGTGGGCGCGGCGCACGCGCCGAGGAGGAGCAGGAGGGGGGCGAGCAGGGCGAGCGGCCGGGGCATGGGAGGGGAAGATAGCAGAGGGGCAGATCGCAGATGGCCCGATCCCTGGATCGCTGGATACCTGAATGATGGCGCGGGGATGGGTGGGCGTGTCGGCTCGGGTCTGCCATCGGCCCA
>CAYMFP010000094.1:0-9116 GCA_964389385.1 uncultured Phycisphaeraceae bacterium
GTGGGGTGGGGCGCCGGGCTTCGGGCCGGGGCGCGTGGAGCAGGGAGCCAAGGAAGCGGCCGGGGCCGACGCGGCGGCGTTCGCGGAGTTCATGCGGTCGCGGCAGGGGGGCGGGGGGGATCAGGGGCGGATGGACTGGCGGCCCGCGTCGGCGCCGGCGACGCGCTGGGGCGCCGACGCGGAGCCGGGGCGCGGGGGCGCCGCGGACCCGACGCCGGCGCACCGGGGCTCCGCGGGGGCGCACGAGCAGGCGTTGCCCGTCGCCCGCCGGGCCGACCGCGTGCTGCAGGTGCACAACGCGTACCTGGTGACGCAGGACGACTCGGGCGTGGTGATCATCGACCAGCACGCGCTGCACGAGCGCGTGATGTTCGAGCAGCTCCTGCGGCGCGTCCTCGGGGCCGAGGGCGAGGGGCCGCGGCCGCTGGAGAGCCAGGCGCTGCTCGCGCCCGTGCCGGTGTCGGCGGCGCCCGCGCAGGTCGCGCTGCTCGAGGAGCTGGAGCCGCTGCTGCGGCGGATCGGGCTCGAGGCGGCGCCGCTCGGGCCGCGGACGATCGGCGTGCGGGCGTTCCCGAGCTTCCTGTTCGGCCGCGGCGTGGACCCGGTCGAGTTCGTGACCGAGCTGCTCGAGAAGGCCGAGCGCGAGGGCTTCGCGCCGGACAGCGAGGAGGCCGTGCGCGACGTGCTCGACATGATGGCCTGCAAGGCCGCGGTGAAGGCGGGGGACCGCCTGAGCGAGGACGAGCTGGCGGAGCTGCTCGCGATGCGCGAGCGGGTCGAGCGGTCGAGCAACTGCCCGCACGGGCGGCCGACGACGGTGCGGCTCTCGCTGCGCGAGCTGGAGCGGCTGTTCGGGCGGTCGTGACCGCCTCGGGACTGCCCGGCGGCCGGACGAAAAAATCGGCGCACCTTCCGGCGCGCCGACGCGGAGTCTTCCCTGCATCTCGGGGCCGGGCGGCGAGCCGTCCGCTCAGGCGTCGTCGAGCAGCTCGACGCTGGCGAACTTCTTGCCCTCGAGCATCTCCAGGCTGGCCCCGCCGCCGGTGGAGACGTGCGTCAGGCGGTCGGCGATGCCGAACTGCTCGGCCGCGGCGGCGGAGTCGCCCCCGCCGACGATCGAGGTGGCGCCGTTCTTCTCCGTCGCGTCGACGATGGCGCGGGCGACGGAGCGGGTGCCGACGGCGAACATCGACCACTCGAAGACGCCCATCGGCCCGTTCCAGACGATCGTCCTGGCCTTCTGGAGGATGCCGGCGTACCGGGACTGCGTCTCCGGCCCGATGTCCAGGCCCATCATGCCGTCGGCGATGTCGCCCTTGCAGGTGTCCAGGCGCGCCGGGCGCTCGGTGAACTCGCTGGCGCAGACGTGGTCGGTCGGCAGGTGCAGGTCGACGCTCGTGTTCGCGGCCTTGTCGATGATCTGCTTGGCGACCGCCACCTTGTCCTCCTCGACGCGGCTGGAGCCGACCTTGGCGCCCAGGGCCTTGAGGAAGGTGTACGCCATCGCGCCGCCGACGAGGATGTGGTCGGCCCTGGGGAGCAGGTTCTCGATCGCGGGGAGCTTGTCCGAGACCTTCGCCCCGCCGAGGACGACGGCGAACGGCCGCTGCGGGGCGGCGAGCGTGTCCGACAGGTAGCGGATCTCCTTCTCCATCAGGAAGCCGGAGACCTTGGGCGTCCCGGGCGGCATGGCCCGGGGGACGCCGACCATCGAGGCGTGCTCGCGGTGGGCCGTGCCGAAGGCGTCGTTCACGTACACCTCGCCGAGGCGGGCGAGCTTCTCGCTGAACGCGGGGTCCCCCTTGGTCTCGCCCTTGTGGAAGCGGAGGTTCTCGAGGAGCAGGACGTCGCCGTCGCTCATCGCCGCGACGGCGTCGGCCGCGGCCTGGTCGGTGCAGTCGTTGCTCGGGAAGGCGACGGGGCGGCCGAGGATCTCGGCGAGCTTCTCGGCCGCGGGGCGGAGGCTGTGCTCGCTCTCGTACCCCGTCCCCTCCGGGCGGCCGAGGTGGCTCATGAGGACGGCCCGCCCGCCGCGGTCGATCACGCTCCTGATCGTCGGGAGGGCGGCGCGGATGCGGAGGTCGTCGGCGACGCGGCCGTCCTGGAGCGGGACGTTGAAGTCCACGCGGATGAGGACGCGCTTGCCCTTGACGTCCACGGCATCGACGGTCTTCTTCGGCATCTCGGGGCTCTCCTGCGGGCCGGGCCTGGGGATGGGGTCGCCAGAACAGGAGTCTAGGGGCGATCAGTAGAGCCGGACGTTGAACGTCAGCACCAGGAACCAGAACCAGAGCACGAACGTCGCGACCGCGCCGACGGCGAGCGTTGCGATCAGGACCGCGAGGGGCGACGGCAGCCGCAGGTAGTGCTTGACGGCCGCGTGCCAGTAGATCGGGAACCAGACGAGCCAGGCGAGCGAGCCGACGCCGAGCGCGACAAACGCGGCACGCCACGCCACCTCCGCCGCGCGGTCGGCGTTCGGGAACCAGGGAGTTCGCATGGACCAGGTCCCGCCGAACCGGTGGCCGAGCGTGTTCGAGTACCACTCCGGGCCGCTCGGGAGCGCCGCCGCGATGGCGGTGATGCCGAACGGCCAGAGAAGTCCGTAGCCGCCGATGCGGACCAGGTGGATCGGCCGGACACGGGCCCGGCGCAGGGTGATCGGCAGCGCGAGCAGGCTGCAGCTCACGAGAACGGTGGCGGCGCAGGCCCAGTGCGTGAGCGGCGTGATCAGGCTGTCCAGGCTGTAGAACCTCCAGGGCGCAATCCCTTCCCAGGGGCGGAGGCACGCGTCGATGCCGATCCGGAGCAGGTCCGGGCGCGGCGGGAGCTGAAAACCCGGAGGGAGTTGGTGGCGGGGCGGGAGGTTCGCGAGAAGGGTCGTGTGCGTGTGGTGCGCGGCGAGCACGGCCCCGGCGGCGACGCTGGCGAGGAAGAGCAGCAGGGCGAGAAGGGCGACGCAGAGAAGGGCCCCGACGAGGCGCGAGGGCCGGACTTCCGCTTCGATCGGCAGCCGGCTCCAGAACCTCCCGGGACGCAGGAGCGTCAGCATCGTGCGGGGCAGGACGAGCCACCACAGGCGGCCGGGACGATGCTCGAGCGACCGGAGCACGTCGGGCACGCGCCCGGAGAGGACGTCGCCCCAGGACAGATCGAGGACGCACTCCGGGCAGACGTCGCGGAGCGGGCAGCTCGTGCGCCAGGAGGCGACGGCCCCGCTGAGGTCGTACCCGCAGCGGGGGCATGCCGCCGCGGTTGCCGGTGTTCCGGGAGCGTCGGCCGCCGTCTTTCGCATCCGGTCAGACTACAGAAGATGCGCTGGCCGCGGAATGCTCGATCACGCCGTCGGCGGCAGGTTCTCGTCGAGCAGGGCCGCGGCGCGGCTGCGGATCTCGGCCGAGCCGCGCTGGTTCAGACGCTCGCGGATCTGGCGGAGCTGGGCCGCGACCGAGGCGTCGATGAGCTGGTCGCCGAACCGCAGCCGGATCCCGCCGATCATCGACGGGTCCGTGTACGGGTGGGCGATGATCTCCTTGCCCAGCGCCGCGTTCAGGCGGGTGCGGACGCTCTCGAGCGCCTCGGGGGAGATCGGCTCGGCGGTGAAGACGTCGACCTCGACGCGCCCGAACGCGTCCTGCACCTTCCGGTCGTACGCGGCGACGATCGGGAGGAAGTGCCCCAGGCGGTCCTTCTCGTTGAGCACCCGCAGGAAGCGGACGGTCAGGTCCGAGGCCCGGCCCTCGAAGATCCGGCGGAGCGAGGCGTCGCGGTCCCCCTTCGAGAGGATGCGGGAGGAGAAGAACTCGCTGAACTGCCGGTCGGCCCGCGTGAGTTCGACGATCGACTGCAGCTCGCCGAGGATCTCCTCGACGCGGTCGCGGCCGCCCTCGGCCTCCGCGAGCTCGAACAGGCTCGTCGCGTAGATCTGCGCCAGGGCGTCGGGCTTGGTCTCGGTGAGGGGCATCGTGTTCCCTGCGGTGAGCCGTGGGCGGTGGGGGGGGCCGGAGAGGGAGCCGGGTCGGCGTCAGCTCGCCTGGGCCTGCAGCTTGGTGAGCGACTCGTCGATGAGCCGCTGCTGGTCCTGGGCGGAGACCTCGCGCTGGAGGATCTTGCCGGCCATGATCGTGGCGAGGTTCACGGCCTCGCCGTAGATCTCGTTCAGGGCGGCGCGCTTGGCGTTCTCGATGTCCGCCAGGGCCCGCTTGCGGAGGTCCTCGAGTTCGCGGTCGGCCTTGGCGCGCAGGTCGGCCGCGAGGCGGGCCTGCTCGGCCTTGGTCGTCTCGATCATCCGCGCGGACTCGGCCCGGGCCTCGGCGAGCGAACGCTCGTAGTCGGCGAGCGCCTCGCGGGCCTGGCGCCGCGCGTCCTCGGCCGCGGCGATCTCCTCGCGGATCTTGTTCGCGCGGTCGTCGAGCCCCTTCATGATCTTCGGCCACACCTGCGTGGCGAGGATGAAGAAGGCGACGCCGAAGACCAGCAGCGCCATCAGGCCCGTGATCAGGGCCTGGCGGGGCTCGGGGACGGGGCTGGCGGGCCCGGCGGCGGCGTGCTCCCCCGCCTCGGCGGCGAAGGCCGACGCCGCGGCGATGAGCGGCACGGCGGCGAAGGCGAGGCGGGCGGCGATGGTGTCGGTACGGCTCATGTCGACCGGCTCCTGGTGCGGAGCCCGACGCCGGTGCGGCGCGGGGCGTGGATCGGAAAGGCCCCCGACCGCGGCGGGCGGGCGGGGACGCGTTTGTCCTGCGGGCGAGATCAGCTCGTCGTGATCGCGACGACGACGGCGAAGAGGGTCGCACCCTCGATGAACGCCGCCGTGATGATCGTGGCGATGAAGATGCGGCCGCCGGCCTCGGGCTGACGGGCGGTCGACTCGTTCGCCGACTTGCCGATCAGGCCGATGCCGATGCCGCCGCCGACGAGGGCGAGGCCGGCGCCCAGGGCCGCGAGGCCGCGGGCCAGGCTCGAGTACGTGGCGCCCTCGGCGCCGCCCGGGCCGTAGACGACCGGGGCGGCGGCCTCGGCGACCGCCGGGCCGAACACGGCGAGGAGGAGGGTGGCCAGGGCCATCATCTTCAGGGTCTTCAGCATGGTGTTGCTCGCGTCTCTTTCTCGCGGCCGCCGGTCCGAGGTCGGCCTCTGGGTCTCTCGCGGGGGGAAGGTCGCGCTCCGCCCGGAACGCCCCGGGCTCTGCCGTTGAACCCCGCCCGGTCCATCCCCGCGATCGCGCGGACCGTGCGGCGTGTGAGTCGAATCAGGCCACGGCCGGCCGCACCGCCGCCGGGGACTGCGCCCCGGTGTGCAGGCCCTCCGAGACCGCGTGCGGCGCGTCGTGCCCGTGCTCGGCGCCGCCGTGCACCGCGTCCTCGTGGTGCTCCTCGTCGTGGTGCTGCAGCAGACTGATGAACACCGCGGTCAGGAACATGAAGATGAACGCCTGCAGGAAGGCGACGAAGATCTCCAGGAAGAAGATCGCCACCGCCCCCAGCGTCGCGAACAGCCAGACCACCCCGCCGACCGGCTTGCCGACCGTCAGCATCGCCCCGCCCAGGCCCGCGAAGATCATGATCTGCGCCAGCAGGATGTGCCCGGCCGTCATGTTCGCGAACAGGCGGATCGCCAGGGCGGTCGGCTTGATGATCTGCCCGACCAGCTCGATCGGGATGACCAGCGGCCAGACGTACCACGGGGCCCCCGCGGTCATGTGGTGCAGGTACCCGCCGATGCCCAGCTCGCGCATCCCCGCGACGTTGATCACCACGCCCGCGATCAGCGCCAGCGCCCCGGTGACGAAGATGTTCTGCGTCGCCGTGCCGCCGATCACCGCCAGGTGCTTCTCGGCGAGCTGCTCCCGGAAGAGCAGGTGCGTCAGGTCCAGCAGCGGGACGAGCCCGAGCAGGTTCAGCGTCAGGATGAAGAAGAACAGCGTCCACAGGAACGGCATGAACTTCCGCGTGTTCCCGTGCAGCAGCGGCTCGACGATCTCGTCGCGCAGGAAGAGGCAGATCACCTCGATCATGTGCGCGAACGGGTTCCGCGTGATGTAGCGGTCGTGCCCCTCGCTCTCCGGGCCCGTCGTGATCCGCTTGGCCGCCCAGATCCCCAGCGCCACCAGGAGCCCCAGCCCGAGCCAGAGCATCGTCATGTGGCTCGACCACCACCAGACGCCGTCCGAGCCGACGTAGGTCGGATGGTCGATGACGTGCTGCACCGGGTCGGAGGCGGCCAGCGTGCGGAGGGCGAAGAGGTTCGTCATGGCGTCCGTCGTCATGGCGTTGTGGCGGGCGGTTGCGGCGTGGGGGCGGTCAGGCGTTGACGCCGGCCGGGCCCGGCGATGCGGCGGGGGGCGCCGCCCCCCGGAGCGCCCACGCCGGCTTCAGCGCGAGCAGGGCGACGATCTTCTCGGCCACCAGCGTCGCGCCGGCGACCCCCAGGAATCCGAGCAGGAACCCGCCCCGCTGCGGCTCCACGGTCAGCCAGACCGCGAGCATCGCCGAGAGCGAGACGAGCAGGCGAGCCCCCGCCATCCCCAGCACCGCGTAGCCGAACCGGCTCGCCGGCTGCGGGCCGAGCAGGGCGTACACGCCCGTCGGGATCAGGCAGGGAATCAAGGCGGGCGTCAGCCCGAGCACCACGGCCCGCCCGTCGATCTGCCCGCCGCAGCCCGCGGCCAGCGCCAGGGCGAGCCCCGACGCGAACACGCCGACGCCCAGGATCGCCAGCGACGCCGCCACGGGCGGACGGATCACCGGTTCCTGCTGGGGTTCGGCGGGTTCGCGAAGATCCTGAGGCAATGCGGGTGGCTCCGGGAGCGACGCCGGCGGCGCTCCGTCCAGCGCCGTTGCTTTCCCGCCGGGCGGGAGTCGTTCCGGCTCTACAGGAACAGTCTAGGGCTTCCCGCCGCGGATGGACGGCCTCGGCCGCCGCTCCGTGAGGGGTCGCAAGCATAGCCAACGCCCCGCGATCCGGCGAGCGGCCGCGGGCCCCCGAACGGTTTCAGCGGCCGCGGGCCTCGCCCGGGCGTTCTGCGCCCTCGCGGCGGCGCGACCGCTCGTACGCGTCCATGTCCCGGTTCAGCTTCAGGGCCATCCGCAGCGCGGTGTACCCCCCCGAGATCGTCCCCAGCGCCCCGCCGATCACGGTGCCCAGCGGCCAGGACCCGCGCCAGACGTCCACCCCGTACCCGAGCAGGCACCCCGCCGCGACCATCGCCCCGAAATCGACCCCGATCCCGATCGCCCGCCACTCCGGGCTGCGCCGCCGCTCGGCCCGCAGGCGGGCCCGCCGCTGGGCGGGCGTCTCCGGGAGCGGGCGGTCCTCCCGGAGCAGTTCCGGAATCTCCGGAGCGCCGGATCGCCGCCGGGGGGGCGTCGGGTTGGAGGGCCGGGGGTCGGGCATGCGGTGATGCTCGGACGGCGTGTCGTTTACGGAGGGGAGAGAGGTGGTGGGGTGGGGTGGGGTCAGTGCAGCTTCTGGTTCGCGAAGCGCCGGGCGTGCTGGATGGCGTCGCGGAGCCTCGACAGGTCCGTCCCGCCGCCCTGGGCCTGCTCCGGACGACCGCCGCCCTTGCCGCCGAGCATCTCCGCGACCTCGCGCACCCAGTCCCCGGCCTTGAGCCCGCGCTCGATCGCGTGCTTCGGGCAGACCGCCAGGATCGCCACCTTGCCCTCCGCCTCGTCCGGCGAGAAGAGCATCACCGCGTTGCGGGGGACCTTGTCCGTGATCGTCTTCATCCCGGCCTGGAGCGCCTGGCGGTCGCCGCCGACCGGCAGCTCGGCGATCGTGATCTCGTCCATGGACGCCGCGGCCGACTCGGCGATCCGCCGGGCCATGCCGGCCGCCTCCTGCGCCGCCTGCTTCGCCCGCTCCTTCTGGAGCTGCTTGACGCGGTCCAGCATCCCCGCGAGCCGCTCGCGCAGCCGGTGCTTGCGGACGAGCGGGAGCGTCAGCGAGTCCAGCTCGCCGGAGATCTCCGCCATCTCCTGCGCGAGCCGGTCCGCCGGGAGCCGCTCGGCGTCGGCGATGCGCTGCTCGAGCGCGTCGGCCGCGCTCTCCGCCGCCTCGGCGGCGACGCCCGTCACCGCCTCGATCCGGCGGACGCCCTTCGCCACGCCCTCCTCGCGGGTGAAGGCGAAGGCCCGGATCTCGCCGGTCGAGTGCGCGTGCGTGCCGCCGCAGAACTCGATCGAACGCCCGGCGTTCCCCGCGTTCGCGGGGTCGGCGAGCAGGTCCTCGACCTTCCGTCCGACCGAGACCACCCGCACCGGGTCCGGGTACTGCTCGCCGAAAACGGCCCGCAGCCCGGCGATCGACCGCGCCGTCTCCAGCGGCGCGAGGTCCGCGCACACCGGCTCGTCGGCCGCGATGATCTCGCGCACGATCCGCTCGGCCTGCTCGAGTTCCGCCGGCTGGATCGGCGCGTTGTGCGAGAGGTCGAACCGCAGGCGGTCCTCGGCGACGAGCGAGCCCTTCTGGTCCACGCCCTCGCCGAGCACGCGGCGCAGCGCGAAGTTCACGAGGTGCGTCGCCGTGTGGTTCGCCGCGATGCGGGCCCGGCGCTGGTTCTCGAGGTTCAGCTCCACGTCGTCGCCGACGCGCAGCTCGCCCCGCGTCACGTGCCCGACGTGCAGCACGTACCCGCCGAACGAGCGCACCTCGTCGACGCGGAACTCGCCCCCGTGCGACGAGTCGTTCACGCTCGACCGCCGCTCGCGGCTGACCTGCATCCGCCCGTGGTCGGAGACCTGCCCGCCCATCTCCGCGTAGAAGTTCGTCCGGTCGAGCACGATGCCGACCTTCTCCGTCGCGCGGCGCGTGCCCCCGGTGGTCTCGTCGAAGTTGCGCCCGTTCCAGATCGCCTTCACGACCGCCCGCACGTTCCGCGCGTGGAACTTGTGGCTGTCGTCCGTGGGCTTCACGCCCTGGTACTTCAGCTTGGCGATCGCCTCGGCGTCGAGGGCGAGCCGGTCCTCCTCCGCCCCCGCCCCGCCGGCCCGGGAGCGCTCGCGCTGCTCGGCCATCGCCCGCTCGAAGCCGGCGACGTCGACCTGCATCCCCCGCTCGTCCGCCATGAGCTGCGTGAGGTCGAGCGGGAAGCCGTACGTGTCGTAGAGCTTGAA
>CAYMFP010000094.1:9216-10335 GCA_964389385.1 uncultured Phycisphaeraceae bacterium
CGCGACCTCCTCGAACATCTTGATCCCCCGGTCCAGCGTGCGCCCGAAGCTCTCCTCCTCCTCGCGCACGATCCGCACCACCCGCCCCGGGTCCTTGTGCAGCTCCGGGAACGCGTCCCCCAGGTTCTGCACCACCGCCGGGATCACCTCGCTCAGGAACCCCGTCTCCGCCTGCAGGAACTGCCGCCCGAACCGCACCGCCCGCCGCAGGATCCGCCGCAGCACGTACCCGCGGCCCTCGTTGCTCGGCACCGCCCCGTCGGTGATCGCGATCGTCAGCGTCCGCGCGTGGTCGGCGATCACGCGGTAGGCCGTGTCCACCCCGTCCGCGTCCTCCTTGCCGAGCTTCCCCGCGTACGGGCGAGCCGTCGTGACCTCCTCGATCCGCCGGAAGATCGGCCCGAACACGTCCGTGTCGTAGTTCGACCGCTTGTCCTGCAGCACGCTCACGAGCCGCTCGAGCCCCATCCCCGTATCGACGTGCTTCGCCGGCAGCGGGCGCAGGCTCCCGTCCGACTGCCGGTCGAACTGGATGAACACCAGGTTCCACAGCTCGAGGACGTCCGGATCGTCCTTGTTCACCAGGTCCTGCGCGTCCCGCCCGCCGATGCGGTCGTAGTGCAGCTCGCTGCACGGGCCGCACGGCCCGGTGTCCCCCATCTCCCAGAAGTTGTCCTTCATGTTCCCCGGGATGACCTTGTGCTCCGGCAGGTAGCGCAGCCAGAGCCGCCGCGTCTCCTCGTCCGGCTCCAGCCCCTGCTCCGGGTTCCCCCCGAAGTACGTCGCGTACAGCCGGTCCGGGCTCAGCTTGTACACGCCGGTCATCAGCTCCCACGCCCAGTCGATCGCTTCCTTCTTGAAGTAGTCGCCGAACGACCAGTTACCCAGCATCTCGAAGAACGTGTGGTGGTACGTGTCCTTCCCCACGTCCTCGAGGTCGTTGTGCTTGCCCCCGGCCCGGATGCACTTCTGGCTGTTCGCGGCCCGCTTCAGCCGCCCCAGCGGCGTCGACGGATCCGCCTGCCCCAGGAACAGGGGCTTGAACTGGTTCATCCCCGCGTTCGTGAAGAGCAGCGTCGGGTCGTCCAGCGGGACGGACGGGCTGCTCGGGTGGTGCGT
>CAYMFP010000095.1:0-10230 GCA_964389385.1 uncultured Phycisphaeraceae bacterium
GCGGGAAGGCAGGGGGAGGGCGGAGCGCTCGGAGGCGAGGGGGCGATCCGGGGGCGGGGCCTCGTCCTCGGGGAAAGCGGCGGCCGGGGGGAGGTCGTAGGTGACGGGGGCGGGCTCGCGGGGGGGCCAGGCCCAGTAGACGACGATCCAGACCACGACGAGGATGCCGAGGCCGAGGAAGACGCGGTTGTGCCCTGCGTTCATGCCCGTGCTCCCGGGGCGCCCGGCGCGGGCGCCTGACGGTCACAGGGTATGGGGGCGGGCGGGATCACGCCGGGAGCCGGGGCTGGCGGCGGAGGGCGGTGTCCTTGGGCTGGGCCCCGCCGGGGCGGCGGGACCAGACGAGGGGCGCGGCGATGGCGACGGAGGAGTAGGTGCCGACGAGCACGCCGACGGTGAGGGTGAAGGCGAAGGCGCGGACGCCGGCGCCGCCGTAGATGTAGAGGATGGCCGAGGCGAGGATGGTGGTGCCCGAGGTGATGGCGGTCCGGGAGAGGGTCTGGTTGATGGAGTCGTTGATGACCTCGCGCGAGGCGTAGGGGAGCTTGCCGCGGTTCTCGCGGATGCGGTCCATGATGACGATGGTGTCGTTGAGCGAGTACCCGATGATGGTGAGCATCGCGGCGACGAGGTTGAGGTCGATGCGGAAGGGCTGGAGGAGGAGGCTCTCGAGGAAGGGGCGGACGCTGCCGATCTCGAAGAGGATCTGGATGAGGGCGATGAGCCCGAGGGCCGCGATGCAGTCGTGGACGAGGCAGACGACGGCGGCGAAGGAGTACCTCAGGTTGCCGAAGCGGACCCAGATGTAGATGAGGATGAGGAGGAGGGAGAGGGTGATGGAGACGACGGCGGTCTGCTGGAAGGCGGCGGCGATGGCGGGGCTGAAGGCCTGGACGCTGGCGAGGGTGGTGGCCTCGCCGAGGGCGTCGCGGACGAGCTGCCACTCGCGGTGCATGACGTCGCGGCGGAAGGTGTCTGGGCCGTCGAAGTAGGTGAGTTCGGGGTCGCGGACGAGGACGACGGCGGACTCGACGGCCTGGTCGGAGCCGGCGAGGATCTGGATCTCGACCTGGCGGGCGCGCGCGTCGGCGTAGGCGGGCTCGGCGCGCATGGAGGCGATGCGCCGCTCGATGCTCTCGAGGGTGGCGCGGGGCTGGATGTTCTCGAGGACGATGGCGAGGCCGCCGCGGAAGTCGGAGACGTCGCCGCCGAGGGCGGGGCGTCCGATGACGGGGCCGAGACGGTTCTCGAGGACGGGGAAGACCGGGGCCTCGGCGGCGTCGGCGATGGTGTCGCCGGCGAAGCGGAGGGGCGGGACGTTCTCGATGACGTCGCCGAAGCGGTCGACGACGGCGGCGAGGACGGCGCTCTGCGAGACGGCGTCGCCGACGACCTTGATCTGGAAGGTGTCGGAGGTGACGCCGTCGGCGGCGGGGTTGATCGGGAGGATCTGGGCGCCCTGGAGGGCGGCGGAGGCGGCGTCGTCGCGTCCGAGGGAGGCGAGGCGGTCCTGGACGTCCTGGCGGGTGAGGGTGAGCCGGGCCGGGGCCTCGCCGGGGGCTGGGGTGGCAGCGGGGTCGGGCTTGAGCTGGATGGTGACGGCCGTGCCGCCGCGGAAGTCGAGGTCGAACATCTCCTTGCCCTGGTAGCCGACGAAGACGACGCCGGCGGCGAGGTAGAGGGCGGAGACGGTGACGAAGATGAAGCGGAGGCCGATCCAGTCGATCTTCGGGTGGAGGGCCTTCTCGATGGCGGGGATCGCCATCGGGAGCATGCGCATCTTCTTGATGCGGACGGTCTCGGTGAGGAGGGCGAGGAGGAGGCGGGAGACGACGAGGGCGGTGAAGAGGGTGGTGAGGACGCCGACGCTCATCGTGATGGCGAAGCCGCGGATCTCCTGGGTGCCGAGGAAGCCGAGGACGATGCAGACGATGAGGTTGGTGACGTTGCCGTCGACGATGGAGGAGAGGGCCTGCTGGAAGCCGAGGCGGGAGGCGTTGCGGAGCTCGAGGCCGCGGCGGAGTTCCTCGCGGATGCGCTCGTAGATGAGGACGTTGGCGTCGACCGCCATGCCGAAGGTGAGGATGATGCCGGCGATGCCGGGCATCGTGAAGGCGGCCCTGGTGAGGGCCATGATGCCGACGATGAGGAGGGCGTTGCAGATCAGCGCGACGACGGCGACGACGCCGAAGCCGAAGTAGTAGCAGACCATGAAGACGGACACGGTGATCAGCGCGGCGATGCCGGCGATCATGCCGTTGCGGAGGTTGTCGGCGCCGAGGGAGGGGGCGACCGTGTTGACGCTGATGGGCTCGGGGCTGAGCTGGGCCTGGAGCGAGCCGGCGGTGAGGGTCCGGACGACGTAGTTGATCTCGTCGGCGGAGAAGTCGCCGGTGATGATGCCGTTGCGGCTGATGGCGTCGAGGAGGTTGGGGGCGGTGTAGACCTCGTCGTCGAGGAGGACCGCCATGGCGTTGCCGACGTTGGGGCGGGTGAGGTTGCCGAGGCGGACGGCGCCGGTGGCGTTCATCTCGAAGCCGATGGCGGGGAGGCCGCGTTCGTCCTGGGTGCGGAAGGCGCGGCGGAGGCCCCAGGAGCCGTCCTGCTGGGTGAGGCGGTCGGAGGGCGTGTCCCAGAGGAGCATCCAGTACTCGCCGTTCCAGGGCTCGACGACGTAGCCGTAGCGGTCGGCGAAGTAGCCGACGGGGTCGGCGCGGAACCACTCGTAGGCGGCGACGGTGTCGTAGAAGTTGGTCGGCTGGTTGATGCGGAACCAGCGGGCGTCGCGGGCGCGGGAGGCGCGGGGGCCGTTCTCGCGGAGTTCCTGGCGGAGGCGTCGCTCCTCGGGGTGGGTCTTGGGCCCGGAGCCGTCGGCGTCGACGGCGATGCGGAAGCTGAGGACGCCGGAGCCGGCGAGGAGGCGCATGAGGTCCGACGGGTCGTCGAGGCTGGTGCGCTCGGCGGCGTAGGCGTCGTAGGCGTCGAGGACGGCCTGGAACTCGTCCAGGCGGTCCTCGGGGAGCTGCTCGCGGATCTCCTCGAGGCGCTGCTCGCGCGGGCTGGGGATGGGGACGGGGCGGCCCTGGTTGTCCAGCAGGATCTTGCGGCGGTCGGGCAGCTCCAGGGCGCGGCGGAGGGCGTCGGGGTCGATGGCGCGGGCGAGGGCGGCGGCGCGGGCCTGGTCGAGGGCGATCTCGGCGTCGACGACGGCCTGCTCGAGTTCGCCGATCGAGGGGTCGTCCGGGTTCTGGGCGATCAGTTCGTCGTAGCGGGCGCGGAGGCGGGCGGCCTCGGCGAGGCGCTCCTCGACGGCCGCGAGGCGTTCGCGGAGTTCGGGGTCGTCGCCGGCGAGCTGGGCGATGCGCTCGGCGCGCTGGTCCGGGGGGAGGCGCATCGCGCGCTCGAGCTGGTCGGCGGTGACGGCGCCGCCGGCGAGGGCGGCGATGGCGTCGTCGAGGCGCCGGCGCAGCTCGAGGACGCGGGGCCCGGGGAGGGGCATCGTGATCTCGATGCGGTCCTGGCCCTGGGCGACCATCTGGATGTCGAACTGCCCCTGGGGATCGACGCGTTCCTTGAGGACGTCGATGGTCTGGCGGAGGACCTGGCGCGGGTCCTCGCCGCGCCCGATCTGCACGCCGTAGACGAGGGTGGTGCCGCCGCGGAGGTCCTTGCCGAGCCGGATCTGCTTCTCGGGCGGGAAGATGCAGGAGGTGAGCAGGGCGACGAGGCCGAGGGACAGGATGAGGTTTCGGATGATGTGACGCATCGTCGCTCTGTGGGGAGGCTGGGCTGGGGGGCGTCGTCGCCGGCGGAACGCTCGGACGAGCGTGCGGTACGCCGCCGCTGCGCCGCTCGCCCCGGCGGGCTCGCGGCGGGCGGCGGCACTCGTGAGATCAGGCGGCCGCGGCCTCGGCGGGCTCGGACTTGTCCCCGGCGGAGCGGAGGACGGTCTGGATGGAGCCCTTGGCGAAGCGGATGCGGGTCTTGGTCTGATCGTCGACCTGCAGGGTGATCTCGTCCTTGGCGACGTCGGTGACGGTGCCGATGACGCCGCCGACGGTCTGGACGCGGTCGTTGCGCTTGATGGCGGCGAGCATGTCCTGCTTGCGCTTGCGTTCCTTTCGGCCGGAGAGGCTGGTCATGACCAGCATGAGGATGAGGAAGAGGGGGAGGAGCCAGAAGATGGGGCCGAAGGACTGGGGCTGGTTCTGGGGGCCGCCCTGGCCCGCGGGGGCGGACTCGGAGCCGGGGACGCCGACGACGGATCCGTCGCCCTCCTGAGCGAGGGCGTGGACGGCGAGGCCGATCAGGTTCTGTTGGGTGTCGGGCATGGCGGTGCGGATGCTGCGGGCGCTCGGCGTGGCCGGGAGCCGGTTGGGGTGCGTGGGGTCGGGGCGGTTCGGCCTGCGGCAGGGTCTCCGTCAGGCCGAGATGGATCGGGATTCGGTGAGGTTCCCCCCGATGAGCCCCTCCGGGAGGCCCGGAACGGCGACCGGCCACTCCCGGGCGAAGGCGAGCCAGTCATCATCGCGGATCGCCCGGCGGATGTCCAACATGAGGCGTTGGAAGTGCCTGAGGTTGTGCAGGCTGACAAGGATAGGCCCGAGCATCTCCTCCGCCATGAACAGGTGGCGGAGGTAGGCGCGGGTGAAGGGGGCGCCGGGGGGGTGGGCGGGGTCGTGGAGGTGGGGCGCGCAGGCCGGGCAGTCGCAGGCGGGGTCGATCGGGGCGTCCTCCTCGGCGAAGCGGGCGTTGCGGAGCTTGATGGGGCCGTGGCGGGTGAAGGCGTAGGCGTTGCGGCCGTTGCGGGTGGGGAGGACGCAGTCGAACATGTCGACGCCGGCGCAGACGGCCGCGGCGATGTCGCGCTCGTAGCCGACGCCCATGAGGTAGCGGGGGCGGTCGTCGGGGAGGAGGGGGGCGGTGTGGCGGACGACGGCGGCGATCTCGGCGGACTGCTCCCCCACCGCCACGCCGCCGATGGCGTAGCCGGGGAGATCGACGTTGGTGACCTGCTCGGCCGATCGGTTGCGGCGGGCGAGGTCGGTCCCGCCCTGGACGATGCCGAAGAGGGCCTGCTCGTCCGGGCGGCGGTGGGCCCGCTTGCAGCGTTCGAGCCAGCGTGCGGTGCGGTCGAGGGCGAGGTCGAGGCGGGCCTCGTGGTCGTAGCCCGCCCGGCCGCGCGGGGGGCGCGAGGCGTCGGGGGCGAGGCGGGCGTCGCCGCCGAGGGCGCCGGCGAGCCTGGCGCGGGCGTCGCGAGCGGCGGCGTGGCGGAGGCGGGCCTGGTTGACGGGGGCGGAGGCCGGGTCGACGGAGGGGGGGCAGTCGTCGAAGGCCATGATGATGTCGGCCCCGATGTCGTTCTGGGCCTGGATGGCGGCCTCGGGGGTGAGGCGGATGGTGGAGCCGTTGATGATGGACTTGAAGGAGACGCCGTCGTCGTCGACGGCGTTGATGTCGGCCATGGAGTAGGCCTGGTAGCCGCCGGAGTCGGTGAGGATGGGCCCGTTCCAGCGCATGAAGGCGTGGGCGCCGCCGCGGCGGCGGACCGCTTCCGGGCCGGGGCGGAGGAGGAGGTGGTAGGTGTTGTTGAGGACGACCTCGGCGCCGACCTGCCGGAGCTGCTGGGGGAGGATGCCCTTGACCGTGCCGCGGGTGCCGACGGTCATGAACGCGGGGGTCTGGAAGGGCCCGTGCGGGGTCTCCACCGTGCCGACCCGGGCGCGGGTGCTCCGGGAGCGGGCGTGGATGGTGAAGCGGAGGGGCATGGGGGGCCAGATCGCAGATGGCAGAGGGGCGGATGGCAGATGGGGGCGAGATTGCTGGAGGGCTGGATTGCTGGGGAGGAGCAGGATGCTGGGGGAAGTTACGTGCGGGACTTGGATTCGAGGAGCTTCTTCTCCCGGGGGGTGAGGGACTGGATGCCCTCGGCGGAGATCTTGTCGAGGATGCGGTCGATCTCGGCGTCGGCCGCGGCGGCCTTGGCGGGGGCGCGGCGGGCGGCCTTCCTGCGGCCTTTCTTCTGGCGCGGGGGGAGGTTGGAGTTGTCGAAGACGTCGAAGAAGTCGCGGAGGAGGTGGTGGTTGCGGGCGAAGAAGTAGCCGGCGATGAAGCCGCCGATGTGGGCGGCCTGCCCGCCGGCGTTCGGCCCGCCGAGGAGGACGACGAAGAACGCGAAGGCGACGTAGCCGTATGCGAACCACTTCATCCTGATGGGCAGGACGAAGAAGAGGTAGACGCGGAGGTTCGGCTCGAGCCGCGCGCAGGCGGCGATGACGCCGAAGACGCCGGCGGAGGCGCCGACGAGGGGGGTGGTGGGATCGTTGAGGAGGAGGCCGGGGACGGCGGCGGCGCCGAAGACCTGTCCGACGAGCACGCCGAGGGCGTTGAGGACGAGGTACATGAGCCCGCCGGCGATGCCGCAGACGAGGTAGAAGGCGAGGTAGCGTTTGCGGTCGAGGTACTGCTCGACGACGATGCCGAAGAGCCAGAGCCCGATCATGTTGCCGAGCAGGTGCCCGAGGCTGGCGTGCAGGAACTGGAAGGAGAGGAGGCGCCAGACCTCGAGGGCGAAGAGGCGGGCGGTGGAGAAGTGCCCGAAGTAGAAGAGGGCGTTGTAGAGCTGGGGCGCGAAGATCGCGATGAGGAAGATCGCGACGTTGATGATGACGAGCCAGGTGGTGATGGAAACGGGGGCGCGGGCCGCGAAGTCGCGGGAGAACCCGGCCCGGTAGGACCCCGTGGATCCCTTGCCTCGGATGTAATCGCGGTCGTAGATGCCCATCGTGCTCCGGTGTCGCCTCGCGTCTGGTTGGCCGGGGTGGATCCCTGATTTCGCGTCCCGGCGGGCCGGGAAGGCGATGGTAGGGCCGGCACCGGGGCGTTCCGGGCGGGACCAGGGCGGGGCGGGCCGGGCCCGGGCCTGCGCGGGGGCGAGGGGCGTGCGCCGGGGGCGGGTCAGCCGCTGCGCGAGCGTTCGGTGGCCCGCCTGAGAACGCGTTTCTCGCGCGGGGTGAGGGCGGCCATGCCCTGGGCGGAGATCTTGGCGAGGATGCGGTCGACCTCCTCCTGCTCCTCGCGTTCGCGTTCCTCGCGTCTGAGTTCGCGGCGGGAGGGGCGGGGGTCGGGTTCGGGCTCGGGGCGTGGGTCGTAGGTGTCGCCGCGCGAGGGGGCGAAGAGGTCGCCTGCGCCGGGCACGCCGCCGTACTCCGCGAAGCGGAGGGACCGGCGCTCCATGTAGCAGGTTACCCCCCCGAACAGGGCAATGACGAGGAGGATCAGTTCCTCCGTGACGAGGGCGAGGACGCCGAGCGTGCCGGCGGCGACGAGCCCGACCATGGTGGAGATGAGCAGGGCGCGGCGTTCGTCGTCGAGGCGGGCCCAGAGGATGCAGTGGAGGATGCGCCCGCCGTCGAGCGGGAACATCGGCACGAGGGCGTTGAAGGCGAGGAGGACGAAGTTCGTGTAGTAGAAGCACCAGAGGGCGTAGGTGAACCAGAGGGGCAGGGGCGGGGCGGCGAGGTGGGGGATCGCCGCGCCGGGGGCGAAGGGGTTGAAGAGGACGGCCCCGGACGAGCCCGTGGCGAGCCAGACGGCGCCGAAGAGGAAGGGGAAGAGGACGGCGTTGACGCCGGGCCCGCCGAGGACGGTGGCGAGTTCGGCCCGCCAGTGGCGCGGCGGGAGGCAGTACGCGAGCCCGCCGAGGGGCCAGAGCATGATCTCGTCGGCCTCGCCGCCGACGGCGCGGCAGGCGAAGCAGTGCCCGTATTCGTGGAGGAGGACGAGGACGAAGAGGGCGACGAGGATCGGCGCGGTGTAGAGGAAGCCGAAGTTGTCCTTCGGGAGCGAGCCGATGAGCTGGAAGATGAGCCAGAGGGCGAAGAAGACGTGGAGGCGGACGCGGATGCCGAAGGCGCGGTAGAGGGGGATGCCCCAGCGGAGGGGGTTCTCACCGTCGCCGAAGATGCGGCGCAGGAAGCTCATGGAGCGGTCCCCGAAGCTGCCGGACCGCGGGGAGCGGTCGTCCAGGCTTTCGCGCCAGTCCTGGTGCGGCATGGCGGCTGATGGTAGGGGAAAGCGGGGGCGGAAGGGGCGCGGGACGCTCCCGGCGGGGTGGTGCGTGGGACGGGTGGAGTGGAGCGGGGTGAGGCGAGGCGGGGTGGGGTGAAGTGGGGTGAGGTGGGGTGAGGTGGGGTGAGGTGGGGTGGGGTGGGGGCCGGGGAACGAGTGGGTCCGGCGGGATCGGCACACCCGTCCCGGGGCGGCGCGGGGGAGCGCGAGCATCGGGACGGCCCGGGCGGCGAAGGTTTCCGCACGCCCGCCGGGCGGGCCTCGGGAGGAACCCGCACGGGGTCGACCCGCCGGGGCCGGTGATCGTCGAGCTTGTTCGGGTCGGCGGGAGGCCCGCGGGAGCCCTTGGTCATGCGCATCGCCCACGTCGCTCCGCTGATGGAGAGCGTTCCGCCGGCCGGGTACGGGGGGACGGAGCGGGTGGTCTCGTATCTGGCCGAGGAGCAGGTGCGGCGGGGGCACGACGTGACGGTGTACGCGAGCGGGGACTCCTGCACGTCGGGGCGGCTGATCCCGTGCTGCCCGGCGGCGCTGCGGACGGGGATGCGGTGCGCGGACCCGGCGCCGTACCAGGCCGTGCAGCTGGAGCGGGTGCTGCGGGACGCGGACCGGTACGACATCGTCCACTTCCACACGTCGCCGCTGCACTGCCCGGCGGTGCGCGGGCTGCGGACGCCGCATGTGACGACGGAGCACGGGCGGATGGACCTGCCGGGGCTGGAGGAGCTGCACGGGCTGTGCCGGGGCGTGCCGCTGGTGTCGATCTCCGACGCGCAGCGTCGCCCGCTGCCGCGCGCGTGCTGGGTGGGGACGGTGCACCACGGGCTGCCGCGGGACCTGTACACGTTCGATCCGCGCGGGGGCGAGGGCTTCGCGTTCGTGGGGCGGGTGTCTCCGGAGAAGCGGGTGGACCGGGCGATCGAGATCGCGGTCGCGGCGGGCGTGCCGCTGCGGATCGCGGCGAAGGTGGACCGGGCGGACCAGGAGTACTTCAACGAGCGGATCCGCCCGCTGCTGGACCACCCGCTCGTGGAGTTCCTGGGGGAGGCGAGCCACGCGGGCAAGCAGGCCCTGCTCGGGGGGTCGCGGGCGCTGCTCTTCCCGATCGATTGGCCGGAGCCGTTCGGGCTCGTGATGATCGAGGCGATGGCGTGCGGGACGCCGGTGATCGCGTGGCGGAACGGGTCGGTGCCGGAGGTGATGGCGGACGGGGTGACGGGGCGGGTGGTGGATTCGATGGAGGGCGCGATCGAGGCGGCGGCGACGATCGGGTCGATCGCCCGCGTCGGGGTGCGGCGGGCGTTCGAAGAGCGCTTCACGTCGGAGCGGATGGCCGAGGGGTACGAGCGGATCTACCTGCGGCTGCTCCGGGGCGAGGCGGCGCCCGATCCGGAGTCGGGCGCGGCGGCGCAGGAGGTCGCGAATGCCTGAGACCGCGTTGCAGACCGAGTATTCGGTGGTGGCGCGGGCGTCGCGTCCGGGCCCGCTGCCGTTCGTGCTCAAGGCCGACGAGACGTTCGCGGTGTTCGACCCGTACGGGTCGGTGCGTGCCTCCGGGGGGAACGAGTTCGGGGTGTTCCACGAGGGGACGCGGCACGTCTCCCGGCTGGAGCTGCGGATGTGGGGGCGGCCCCCGCTGCTGCTGAGTTCCTCCGTCCGGCAGGACAACTGCTCGTTCTCGGCCCACCTGACGAACCCGGACATGCCGGAGACGCCGGAGCGGGCGGCGGTGCCGAACGGGTCGGTGCACGTGATGTGCTCGACGGCGCTGACGCCGGGCGGGTGCCACCAGCGGCTGCGGTTCGCGAGCTACGCGTCGGGCCCGGTGCGGATCCCGGTCGTGCTGCTGTTCGACGCCGACTTCCGCGACATCTTCGAGGTGCGCGGGATGACGCGCGCCCGGCGCGGGACGACGGAGCGCCGGGAGACCGCCGACGGCGTCGAGCTGCTGTACCGCGGGCTGGACGGGCGGGTGCGGCGGAGCGTGCTGCACGCGGGCCCGCGGCGGGTGCGGGTGGGCCCGGACGGCGTGCACGCCGAGGTGGAGCTGGGGCCCGGGGAGATGGCGGACGTGGGCGTGTGCGTGCGGTTCGGCGGGGCGGACGCGTCGGCCCCGGCCTCGACGGCGCGCTCGACGTCCCCCACTTCCGAGAGGGCCGT
>CAYMFP010000096.1:0-10122 GCA_964389385.1 uncultured Phycisphaeraceae bacterium
ACCCCGCCCGCCACACCGGGTACTTCACCTCGCACCGGAACCCGACGAACTCCTCCGCCGCCCACCCGAGCCGCCCGAAGACTCGCTCCATCAGCCGCGGATAGGCCGGATACGCGTTCGTATGCGCGGACCCGAGCCCCGCCCCCATGAGTTCCAGCCGCGGCCCGCCGGGAAGCCGCGTCGACCACCGCGCCCGCACGTGCTCGGGGCCCCCGGGCGTCCACAGGTGCACCTCCAGCGACGGCAGGCACCGCCGCGCGATCTCCCGGTGCAGGAACGCGTCGAAGACCAGCCGCGCCGACGGGAAGTTCTGCATCGCCCACACCTCCCCCACCGCCGGGCGCAGCGTCGCCGGGTGCCGGTCCGCCTTCGATCGGTAAGCCGCCACCACGTCCAGCCCGTCCCGCTCCGGCCGCTCCGCGTCCAGCACGTACACCACCCGGGCCCCCTCCGTGCGCGTCGTCACGCGCGGCAGGGGCCTCGAACAGAACTCCTCCAATAACGCGGCCGAGCGTACCCCCGCCCCTTCGCCCTCCGCGAGCGCGCTGAACGCCGGCGCGTCCCCCTCCAGCGAGAGGTCGGCCATGCCGCCGATCTCCAGCGGCATCGCCGGCTCCGACCACACGTGCCCGAGCAGAGCCCGCACCCGGACCCCCTCCGTCCGGTCCGGACGCCCCGGCACCGGCCGGATGATCGCCGTGTGGACCGACACCCGCGACATCCGCCCGGTGATCCGCCCGGCCAGCGCGAAGAGCGCCTGCCGCGTCGCCGGGTCGTCCGCCGCCCCGAGCCGCGGCTCCGGGAGGAACTCGGCTCCCCGCGCCCCCGCCTCGAGCCGGGCCCGGAGCCGACGCTGGCTCCCCCCGAGCCGCCCCAGACACTGCTCGAACCGGTCCACCGCGGCCTCCGCCGCCGACAAACGCTCCAGCGCGACCGCCCGCCCTTCCCGTTCCCGCAACGCCGCCAGCAGCCGGCGCAGCCCCTGCACGCCGGGCAGACGGACGAGCGTCTCCGCCCCCCCCGCGTCCTGCCCGACCGCCGAGACCAGGCGCTGGCACGTCGCCCGGTCCACCGAGAACGCCCGCGACATCGCGCTCGCCCCGCGTTGCTCCGGCGGGAGGAGATCCAGCACCTCGCGCAGCTCGGCCACGATCCGACGCGCCGCCTGCTCGGCCTCGGAACGCTCCGTCTCGGAGAGCGGCGCCGGCCCGGGGTCGGGGGCGGCCACCAGGTTCCTCAGGAACTCCGGCGGCGGCACGGCGATCGGATCAGCCATCTTTTTCACCCAGGAACGGAAAGTGTTCTTGCACCTGATCTGAGATCACATCATACTGATCCCGAGAACAGGAGCAACGGATTTCCACGACTCGCCGGCGCACCCGCCGTGCGACGCGGGCACCGGCGAGCCCGTGGATCCGTTATCGGGCCGATCGATCGGTCCCGTAAGGGAGATGAAGATGCGCCACCTCAACCAGACCGCTGCGGTCCTCGCTTCTCTGGCCGGACTCGCGGCCCCCGCGGCCGCGCAGTGGTCCAGCGACCCCGCCACGAACCTCGCCCTCGCCGACCGCACCGGCGAGCAGGTGCAGGGCAAGATCGTCGCGATCCCCGGCGGGGGGTACTGGGTCTCCTGGTTCGACAACGCGACCGGCGGGTACGACGTCTACCTGCAGCGCCTCAACGCCGACGGCACCGAGGCCTTCGCCCACAACGGCCTGCTCGTCGCGGACCGCGGGTTCAGCTCCACCCAGGACTACGGGCTCGCCGTCGACGCCGACGGCAACGCCTACCTCGCCTACCGCGACGACCGCAGCGGCTCCGTGAGGACCACGCTGACCAAGGTCGCCCCCGACGGCACCTTCGTCTGGGGCGACGGGCCCACCTTCGATGCGGACTTCATCGGGAACCCGAGGGTCGCGCCGCTCGCCGACGGCGGGGCGGTGGTCGGCTGGTCGGAGAGCGCCTCCTTCCGCCTGCACCGCGTGAACGCGCAGGGCGAACCCGTCTGGGGCGAGACCGGCGTGGAAGTCGCCGAGGCCGACCGCCTGCTCACGCTCAGCGACCTCAAGCCGTCGGACGACGGAACCGTCATCGCCCTCACGGTCCGCACCGCGACCTCGTTCTTCCTCTCGCCCAAGGGGCTGAGCGTCCAGAAGTTCGACGCCGACGGCAACGCGCTCTGGAACGGGGGCGACCTCGTCACCGTCTACAGCCCGGACGAGGCCGGCCAGTCGATCCAGATGGGCTACTTCCCGACGTTCGAGAACGACGGCGAGGGCGGCGCGGTCGTCACGTGGTACGACAACGGCGACACGCGGAACGCCTGGGTCCAGCACGTCCGCTCCGACGGCTCGCTCGTCTTCGCCGGCAACGGGCTCGCCGCCTCGGGCGATCCCTCGCTGATCCGCGTCTCGGCGGAGGGGGCCTACGACCCCGCCGGCGGGGAGTACTACGTCGGCTTCATGACCGCCACCCTGAACCAGAGCATGTGGGGCTACCGCGTGCAGAAGTTCTCGGCGGACGGCGTCGCGCAGTGGGGCGACGGGCTCATCCTCGACCCGCTCGACGCCGCGCAGCCCACGCCGGCCAAGATCGTCTGGTCCGGTGACGGCGTGATCGCCGCGTGGGGCGACGGGCACCTGCTCGCCGCCCGGATCGACGCCGACGGCTCCGACGCCTGGGGCGGCCCCATCGCCGCGAGTTCGCGCGAGTCCCCGAAGAGCCGCATCGCGCTGGCGCCCGCGCCCAAGGGCGGGGCCGTCGTCGTCTGGAGCGACGGCGACTTCGGAGCGGCCGACCTGCTCGCCCAGAACATCAACGCCGACGGCTCCCTCGGCACGGAGCCCTGCGCGGCCGACTTCGACGGCAGCGGCACGGCCGACGTGAACGACCTGCTCGGCTTCCTGGGCGCCTTCCGCACCCAGGGCCCGGGGTCCGACTTCGACGGCAACGGCTCCGTCGACGTCAACGACCTCCTCGGCTTCCTCGGCGCCTTCCGCGCCGGGTGCTGAGCCGCAGCACGCCAGGACTCTCTCGCTCGGCCGCCCCGTTTGCGCGGGGCGCGCCGGCCTTCTCGACCGCGGCCCATCAACCCCCGCGGGCCAGCTCCGCCGCCCGCGCCGCCGCCGCGTGCATGCCGCGCACGAGCGCCCCCTGCACGTCGGCCCCGTCGAACGAGGTGGTCGCCGCCTGCGTCGTGCCGTTCGGGCTCGTCACCGCCCGGCGCAGCTCCGCCGGCGGACGCCCGTCCCGCCGGAGCAGCATCGCCGACCCGTACAGCGTCTGGGCCACGATCGCGCGGGCGTCGTCGACGGCGAAGCCCATCTCGACGGCCGCCCGCTCCATCGCCTCCGCCAGATAGAACAGGTACGCGGGCCCCGAGCCCGCGAACGTGCTGAACGCGTCGATCCGGTCCTCGGGCAGCTCGACCACGCGACCGCACGCCTCGAAGAGCGTCCGCGTCAGGGCGACGTCCTCCGGCGTCGCACCCGCCCCGGCGGCCACGGCCGACATTCCCTCCCCCACCATCGCCGGCGTGTTCGGCATCACGCGGACGACCCGGCTGTTCCCCCCCATCGCCTCCCGCACGCGAGCCGACGGTGTGCCGACGAGGATGGTGATGACCAGCCGCTCCGGCCCCGCGGCCAGCACGGGGGCGACTTCCCGCCCCACCGCGTCGAGCATCTGCGGCTTGATCGCCAGCACCACCACCCCCTCCCCCGGCGTCCGCTCCCGGCGGGCGAGCCAGTCCAAGGCGTCCCCCGCGGTCCGGGCCCCGACGTCGAACGCCGCGAGCTTCGCCGTGTCCGGGTCCGCCACGACGCACCCGCCGGCCAGGGCCTCGGCGCGGGTGGCCCCCGCGATGATGGCCCCGGCCATGTTGCCGCCGCCGATAAACGCCAGCGGGGCCCCGATCGAACCGCCGCCTCTCCTCGCCGCTTCCAGCATGGGGCAAGCGTACTCCCGCTCCGCCCCCCGGTGCCCCGCTACGATCGCGCCATGTCCTCGTTCTACCAACTGGAGTTCGAGAAGCCCCTCCGCGAACTCGAGGAGCGGATCGCCCGCGCCGAGGCCGAGCCGCGGGTCGCCGTCCCCGCCCACGGCGGCGTGAGCGCGACGGCCGAACTCGGGCTGGGCGAGGGCGAGGACGCCGAGTCGCTCCGGCGCGAGCACGCGGCCCTGCTCGAACGCCTCTACAGCGCGCTGAGCCCCTGGGACACCGTCCGTGTCGCGCGCCACCCCGCCCGCCCGCAGACGCCCGACTACATCGAGCGCATCGCCCGCGATTTCGTCGAGATCCACGGCGACCGCCGCTACGGGGACGATCCGGCGATCGTCTGCGGGTTCGGGCGCATCGGCCGGCACAAGTGCCTGATCGTCGGGCACCAGAAGGGCCGCACGACGCAGGAGAAGATCGCCTGTCACTTCGGGTGCGCCCACCCCGAGGGGTACCGCAAGGCCCTGCGGGCGATGAAGCTCGCGGAGAAGTTCGGCGTCCCCGTCGTCACGCTCGTGGACACGCCGGGGGCCTACCCGGGGCTGGGGGCCGAGGAACGCGGGCAGGCCGAGGCGATCGCCGTGAACCTCCGAGAGATGGCCCGCCTCCGCACGCCGATCGTCTCGATCATCATCGGCGAGGGCGGCTCCGGCGGCGCCCTCGGGATCGCGGTCGCCGACCGCGTCGCGATGCTCCAGCACGCCTGGTACTCGGTGATCAGCCCGGAGGGGTGCGCCGCCATCCTCTGGAAGCAGGCGAACGCGGAGACGAACCGGGCCGCGGCCGAGGCCCTGCGCATGACCGCCGCCGATAACCTGGAACTCGGCATCATCGACGCCGTGATCCCCGAGCCGCCCGGCGGAGCCCACCGCGATCCCAACGCGGCCGCCCGATGCCTAGCGGAGTGGATCGAAGGGGAACTCGAGGGGCTCCGCGAGCGACCGACGGACGACCTGCTCGAGGCCCGTTACCAGCGGTTCCGCCGGATGGGGGCGTTCTCCGAGGACGAGCCGCTCGTCGAGCCCAAAGAAGCCGCCCCCTCATCCCGGGCAGAAAGCAACTGAACCGGGCAACTTCCGTTCGAACTTTGTTCAGGCCGAACTCATGTAGGGCAAAGCACCCCCATCGCTTTGACCGGGTGGTTCGCATGCGCTAGCCTTGGCCCCGATCGGGAGGTTCTGGGGGGATCCCCCCGCGACCCCGGATCCGAGAGGATCGGGCTTTGGCAAAGAAGGCGGCGACGAAGAAGACGGCGAAGAAGCAGGCCTCGAACAAGGGGGCCACTGCTCGCGCGACGACCAGCACCGCGGCGAAGACGCAGGCCGCCCGTCCCGCGTCGAAGACCTCGCCCGCACGCAACGGCGCCGCCAAGT
This sequence comes from uncultured Phycisphaeraceae bacterium, assembly GCA_964389385.1. Classification (GTDB taxonomy): domain Bacteria; phylum Planctomycetota; class Phycisphaerae; order Phycisphaerales; family UBA1924; genus CAYMFP01. The sequence goes on from CAYMFP010000096.1 coordinate 5,371, forward strand.
CCGCCCCCCCAAAACCAGCGAAGAAGGCAGCCAAGAAGACGGCGAAGAAGCCGGCCGCCCCCGCACGCGCCGCCGGCACGGCCTCGACGGCGAAGAACGGCTCCAAGGCCAAGTCCGCCCCGGCGCCGAAGCCCGCGGCCAAGCCCGCCGCGAAGCCGCGTTCCGCCAAGCCCAAGCCCGCTGCGAAATCGTCGACCAAGCCCGCCTCGGCGGCGAAGTCCGTCCCGACCACCAAGCCCGCCGAAGCCGCCACGCCCGCTCCGGCAACACCCGCTCCGACCGCCCCGGCGGCGACGGAGAAGCCCGCCGACGCCAAGTCCGGGCGCAAGGGGATCACCATCGTCAACAAGAAGACGACCAAGAAGGTCAGCCGCCCGAAGACGCCGACGCAGCTCCCCCGGACGGAGCCGCTCCTCGGGGACGGGGCCTTCCGGAAGCCGCTGATCCCCTCCGGCCCCTCGGCCTCGTCGAACGGAACGAACGGCGCCGCCGACGCGACGGCCGCGCCCCGGTCGCGCAGCGCCTTCACCGAGAAGCAGCTCCAGGAGTTCCGCGACCGCCTGCTGATCAAGCGGGCCGAGCTGCTCGGCGACATCTCCACCATGGAGGCCGAGGCCCTGCTGAGCAACTCCGGCAACCTCAGCCGCTCGCCGAGCCACATCGGGGACTACGGGTCGGACAGCTTCGAGCAGACGCTGACCCTGAACCTCGCGGCCGCCGACCGCCGCCTGCTCCGCGAGATCGACGACGCGCTGCAGCGCATCGCCGACGGCGTCTTCGGCACGTGCGAGCTGAGCGGCAAGCCGATCGGGCTCGCCCGCCTGCGCGAGCTGCCCTGGACGCGCTACTCCATCGAGGCCGCCCGCGAACTCGAGAGCCGGGCGAACTGACGTGACCGCCGAGCCTCCCCCCGCCTCGCCCGACGAGCCCGAAGCCGGGCCGCCCGCCGGCGGCGCCGGGAGCGACGCCGACGCGGAACGCCCCGGGAGAGCCCGCGCCTCGGCCGCCCGCAACCCCGGGGCCTGGGCGATCTTCCTCGGCACCACCGTCATCGGGCTCGTCACCGACCTGGCGACCAAGGCCTGGGCCTTCGCCACCGTCGCCGGGCGACCGGTCGCGATCTCGCGCGAGGCCGTCCTCGCCGCCGCGCCGGACCTGCACCGCCTCGTCCCCCAGCACGAGCCGGTCGTGGCCGTCCCGGGCGTGCTCAACTTCACCCTGGTGCTCAACCCAGGCGCCGTCTTCGGCATCGGGGCCGGGCGACGCATGTTCTTCGTCGCCTTCACCCTCGTCGCCATCGCGTTCGCCGCCTGGATGTTCACGGCCTGGACGAGCGCCCGCGACCGCATGGCCCACGTGGGGCTCGGGCTGCTCGTCGCCGGCGGGCTCGGCAACCTCTACGACCGCCTCGCCTACGCCTCCGTGCGCGACTTCATCCACCCGCTCCCCGGGGCGCAGCTCCCCTTCGGGCTCCGCTGGCCCGGCGGGTCGTCCGACCTCTGGCCGTACGTCAGCAACGTCGCCGACGCCTACCTGCTGATCGGCATCGCCCTGCTGCTGATCTACTCGTGGCGCCGCCCGTCCTGACGCGGGCTCACGCCCCCGGAGTGGGGTCCCCGCAGTTCCGCGTCCCCGGCACGAGGCACAGGAACCGGAGTTCCTCGCCGGGCTGCGTGCCCGTGGCGCGGAACTGGTGCTCCTCGTCGGCCGGGACGTAGATCACGTCCCCCGCGCCGATCGGACGCTCCTCGCCGCCGAGCAGGATCGTCCCCCTGCCCGAGACGACGAAAACCTCGTGCTCGTAGTCGTGGCTGTGCCGGGGCGTGTGCCCGCCGTTGGCGACCTCGAACTGCCGGAGCGAGAAGTGCGGCGCCCCGTGCTCGCGCCCGATCATCACCGCCATCTTCGCCCCCTGCACGCCGGGCATCTCCACCGGCTTCACCGGCACGTCGCGGAGGTTGCGGACGAAGCCCTGCGTGCCCCCGGGGGCGGCGGTCGTGGCGGCGGTCTGGCTCATGCCGGAGTCTAGACTCGCGGCATGAGAGAGCGATCCGAGGCCGCCGAGGCCGACCAAACCCGCCCCGCCCCCGCGTCCCGCCCGGAGATCGAGACCTTCACGCTCGGCCCCTTCGCCACGAACTGCTACCTGGTCCGGGGCTCCGGCGAGCACGCCGCCCGCTGCTGGATCGCCGACGCGAGCTTCGAGCCCGGCCCGCTGCTGGACCGCGTCCGCGAGCTGGGCCTGACCCCCGAGGCCGTCGTCCTGACGCACGCCCACGTCGACCACATCGCCGGGCTCTTCGCCGTCCGCCGGGCCTTCCCCGGCGTGCCGATCTGGATCCACGAGGCCGAGGAACGGTGGCTCACCGACGCCGAACTCAACCTCTCCGCCCTCGGCGGCTTCCCCGTCACCGGCCCGACGCCCGACCGCCTGCTCCGCGACGGCGAGACGCTCTCGCTCTGCGGCGAGGCGTGGGAGGTCCGCCACACCCCCGGGCACTCGCCCGGCGGGATCGCCCTGATCCACCACGCCTCGAACACCGCCATCACCGGCGACGCCCTCTTCGCCGGCTCGGTCGGACGCACGGACTTCCCGGGCTCGAGCTTCGACCGCCTCGAACGCTCCATCCGCGAGAAGCTCTACACCCTCCCGGGCGAGACCGTCATCCACCCGGGGCACGGCCCGAGCAGCACGATCGGGCGCGAGCGCGACTCGAACCCGTTCGTGTACGGCTAACCCCGGCGGCGGCCGTCCGCCGGCGCCGGGTTCGATCGCGGCCGACCGCTACCACCCGCCCGGCGTCGCGGCCGGGCGGCGCAGGTCCAGCGGGAACGCGGGGTGCGCGAGCGGACGCAGCGCAAGGGCGAGCAGCGCCCGCTCGTCGTCGTCGCCGGCGATGCGGTTCGTCCGCAGCGTGCCGCAGCCGGTGCAGCGGTGCACGATCGCCCACTCGCCGTCGAGGCGCACCTCGATCGCGACGGGCTCCATCGCCTGCCGGCAGGCGCAGCGGCGGTCGCCCGGCTCGTCGTCGACGTGGCGCGACCAGAGGCAGAGCGGACAGTGGTTGCGGTGGCGGGTGCCGTAGCTCAGCGTCGGGACCTGTGCGCGGCAGCGCGTGCAGGTGAAGCATCCGCCCTCGCGGCGGGATTTGCGTGACATGGGGCAAGCGTCTCGGATGGCCGTCCCGCCCCGAGCCGCGCCAGGCGCGGTCCGGCGGACGGCGGTGCACGTCGAGATGCCTGAGAATCTCGATCCCCTCCGCCGGGCCGTGGGCGGAAAGGCCCACGGGCGCCGCGGCGCCCGCCTCAGGACGCGGCGAGCGCAGCGAGACCCGGTCACCGCTGCTCGGCGGCGCGGCGAGGCCCGGCGGGATGGTCAGAGGGCGGCGGCCATGAACCACGAGCGTACCGCCGGACCGGCGGGCGTCAAGCCAGACCGCCTCACCGGCCCGCCACGCCCTCTCCGCCGCCGAAGCGCACGCCCCCGCCCCGCGGCGCGGGCGTGCCGCGAACGCTCACATCGCCGGCCCGAGCCCCATGCACCGCCGCCACGTGCTCACCTGCCCGAGGTGCATCGCCAGGTGCGGCCCGAGCAGGAACGTCGCCGCGTGCGCGACCGTCGGCAGCATCTCCGTCATCCGGCCGCCCATCGGGTTCGGCCGGTTGAGCTTGTCGTCGGGCAGCGACTCGTACGCGTGCAGCGCCGCCTCGTGCGACTTGCGGAAGACGGAGACGATCTCCTCCATCGACGGGTAGATCGTCCCCTCCGGGTCGTCGCGGCACTCGACGCCGTTCTTGAACAGGTCCATGTAGCCGTCCGGCGTCTTCGCCTCCGCCGGGTCCAGCCCGGCCATCTCCAGCAGCCGCGCGGGGTACAGCGACAGGTGCCCGTAGTTGAACGCCGGGTGGTTCGCGTTCACGACCTCCCCGCCGATCCGGGGGCTGCGCGCGAACTGCTCCGGCTTCACGCCCGCGAGCATCCGCTCGGCGAGCCCGGTCATCATCCGCCCGTTGTTCACGATGATCTGCGACAGCACGGCCACGTGGGTCTCCTCTTCGGGCGCCGCCGCGGAGCGGACGGCGCCCGGTGGTCATGAGCCAATGTAGCGGGCGTAGATCGCCCGCGCCCGCTCGGGCCGCCGCGTGCCGCGCACGATCGCCCGCCCGTCGGCGAAGAGCGTGATCGCGATCCGCCCGCCGCCGGACGCACCCGGATCCGCCGGCTCGCCCGCCAGCTCCCCGCGCAGCAGGAACGCGTTGGCCGTGAAGTCCCCGTGCGCGCCGAGGCGGCTCGCCACCGCCGCGAGGTCCATCGCCCCGCCCCCCGCGGGCGCGGGCACCTGCACCGCGTCCTGGCCGCAGAGCGTCGCCGCCCCCGCGCCCAGCCGCCCCTCGAGCGCGTCGAACCGCCGCCGGGCGCAGCACGGGCACGCCGGGTCGCGCACGCGGTCCAGCGGGACGTCGCGCCGCTCCCCGCGCCACAGGTCCACCTCCACGAGCCGCCGCGACACCGCCTCCCACGCGCCGAGCAGGATCTTGAACGCCTCGCCCGAAGCCAGCCCCCCCACCACCGTCACCGCCGGCCCGAGCACGCCGACCGTCTCGCACGTCGGCTGCGAGCCCGCGGGCGGCGCCTCCTCGAACAGGCACCGCAGGCACGGCCTGCCGCTCCCCCCCCGCTCCCCCCCCGCCGGCTCCCCCCGCGCCCCGGCCGGGACGACGGGCATCACCATCCCGTGCGTCGAGACCACC